>PEZL01000016.1:0-6513 GCA_002774055.1 Candidatus Tagabacteria bacterium CG09_land_8_20_14_0_10_41_14
AAAAATAAAAATAGTTGATAGTTGTGGAGAAATCCAAATCAATGATATTATTAAAATATGGATCAGGAAAATAAAAATAATATAAACTACCGTAGAATTATAGCCATGGCTATGGTTCTACGTATGGTTCTACACTCTACCCACCCGGGTGGCGTGTTCGTCTTGTTTCTTGTAGGACATTAGTTATCGAAATTATTGAAGTTGAACTTCCATAATTTTGTAAATTATTCCAATACGCACGGCGGCCTAGAGCTCGGCTGTGCGAGCACGGCTTAGAGTGTGCGTATTCGTCTTGCTGGAAAGCTTTTCTGTTTTTAACACATCGGCCGGTTCGTAATAAAACAAAATTCGTGATAAAATAAAAATAGGTAATTAAATATTCTGGCGGATTGTAGTATTTGAAAATTATCAATTCCCAATTTTTCCCGCTACGCGGGATCTCGCACAGCGAGACAATTTTCAATCAAATTCCAATTTTCAATTATCAATTTTTCTCTCTCGTGATTATTTTTGTTTGAAAATTGATTTATTGAAAATTCATTGATAATTGGTTATTGGAAATTGATAATTCATTAAAAATGGGTTTAAATATTAAAAATTCTAGACAAGGTTTTACTTTCATAGAAGTTCTGGTGGGAACTTTTTTGATTTTGGTGGTATTTTTGGGGATTGTCGGCGCCTACCGCCTTGGCATTCAGGCTCTTAATTTGAGCAAGAATAGAATCGCGGCTGCCGCAATTGCCGGCGGCCGGATAGAGATGATAAGAAGTTTGGCTTACCATGAAGTGGGTACGTTGGCCGCGAAATTGCCTTTTAGCAAGGGAGTGTTGGACAGTTCCACTACCACCGTTAGAAACGGAGTTGAATTTGAGATTCAAACTGAAGTTAAGTTTATCTCGGATGACGCGGATGGAACCGGCGAGAATGACGATTGTGATTTGGATTATAAAAAAGCCCAAGTAAAAGTTATCTGGACCACGATGTTTGGCGGAGAAGTGAAATTGGTTACTGACGTGGCTCCCAAGAGTTTGATTGAGGAAATCAACAGCTGTGTTAGCCAGCCTGCCGGACTTCTTTCCGTTGAAGTGTTTGACGCTTTCGGTTCCTGGGGCGCTGAAAGAGGGGCGCCTTTGATTGAAATCTTTGACCCCGTGACTGATGATTTGGTTGATTTTTTTGAGCCGTTAGGTGGCAAGCACAACTTTCCTTTGGCCCCGGGTAACTACCGCGCGGTCGTGTCCAAATCCGGGTACAGCGCTGAAAGAACCTACTCCATAGATGAAATAGCCATTCCGGCGAAACCCAACCCAACGGTTTTTGAAAATAAATCAACCAACATAAGTTTTTCCATTGACAAAACAAGTTCTTTTTCCGTGGACACTTTGTCAACTTGGGGAACCGACAGTTTTTACGACTCTTTTAATGACGAAAGCAAGATCTCGGCCACCTCAAGCGTTGTTGTGGCGGATGGTGAAGTGAATTTGTTTTCAGATCCCGAAATTGGATATGTTGATTCCGGTTTTGTGATTTCCAAGACAATTTCCCCTTTTAAGTTGGCTCAATGGTCGGAATTTTTATGGAATGATTTTAAGGAATCAGCCACAACCACTGTCAGTTATCAGGCGCTTTATTACGGCGGAACGGATTGGCTGGTTATACCCGACGAAGATTTAGCGGGCAATGAATCCGGTTTTGTTGATTCTCCTGTGAGTTTAATCGGATTGGCCACCACCACATATCCGGAAATACGCGTTAAGGCCATTCTTTCCACTTCAGACGCGAGCACCACTCCGGCGGTGTATTCTTGGCAGGTTTCATGGACTGCCGGAATTGCCACACCGATAGGCAACGCCGAATTTACCTTGCAGGGGGACAAGCTTCTTGGTTATGACAGCGACGAAGAGCCGGTTTATAAATATTCCGTTGTTCATTTGTCTGATTCCAACGGCCGCAAAGATATTCCTGGTTTGGAGTGGGATTCTTACACTTTTTCGGTTGACCCGGAGTCCGGCTTGGATTTGGTTGGTATTGTTCCTTCAGAACATCCGATCGGCCTTCCGCCCGACAGCAGTATAGATGTCAGTTTGTATCTGGATAGTCAAGATTCTCTCTTGTTGAGCGTTCAGGATTCAATAACCCTGGAGCCGGTTTTTTCCGGCGAGGCGCGGCTCTATAACACGGGGTTGAACTATGACAAAGTTCAATATACCGATAAAAAAGGGCAGACTTATTTTGTTCCTTTGGAGCCGGCTGTTTACGATTTGGAAGTATCCAGCGCGGGATATTCTTCGGTTTTGACAAGCGTTTCCGTGAGCGGCGCTAAAACAAAAACAATTAATTTGGAACGCGTGGAATGAAAAAAGGATTAACCATAATTGAAACTTTGGCGGCCATCGGGATTTTTACTTTGCTGATGGTAACCGTGAGTTCTCTTATTATTTCAATTTATCGGAGTCAGGATTATAGCTGGCAGCAGGCAATGGCAATTAATGAAGCAAGAAGGGGGATTGAAATTATGTCAAAAGAAATTAGAGAAGCAAGGGACGCTAGCGACGGCTCTTATGTTATAGAAAAAGCCGAGGACAAGGAGTTTATATTTTACAGCGATATTGATGATGATGGTAAGGCCGAAAGGGTGAGGTATTTTTTGGGAACCGTTGGTTCCGGCGGTTTAACCCGGGAGTGCCAGACTTTTTTTAAGGGTGGCAGCTGCGAGGTTAATTTTTCTGATTTTTTGGAAGGCGATTTGGTTTCCGCTTCGGTTAAGGTTTCGGTTGACGGCGATTTTGGGTGGAAAAACCGCGAGTATGCCGAGATTTTTAGCGATGGTGAAAAATTGGGCGATGTTTGCAGGGTCGGTTGTTCTGACTGCCCTTCCACCTGGCAGGGGACGGCCACTTACGATGTTACCGGCCGAAGCGCGGATGATAGCGTGAATTTTTTGGCCGATGCGACGAACAAAGTTGACCCTCTTTGTTCTCATTCCATGAAGGCAAGGTTTGAATTTGAATTTACGGAAGATTTGTCAGCCTTTGCCAGTGAATTTAGAAAAGGAGTGATAGAGCCGGTTGGCGATCCGCCGATTTATCCCGTTGACCAGGAGGAAATTAGTATTTTGACTTCTTATGTGCGGAACGCGCCTCCAATTTTTGAATATTTTGACGCCGATGGAAACAAGATTATTGGTTATCCCGCCAGATTGGCGGATACAAAATTAATGAAACTGCATTTGGTTATTAATGTGAGTCCTGACAGGCCCCCGACTGATTTTGAATTGGAGTCGTTCGTGCAATTAAGAAATTTAAAATTAGAGTAATGATAAAACGCAGTAAAAATGAAAAGGCAGGCCTGCCTCGCCGCAAGGCGGGCGCGATTTTGATTTTGGTCTTGGTTTTCGGTTCGATTTTTGTCTTGCTGATGACTGGGCTTTTCGGCTTCATATTGACCCAATATCGGCACACACTTCAAAAAGCGGCCTGGGAGCAATCATTGCATATTGCCGAGGCCGGCATTAATTATTATCGCTGGTGCCTTAATCATGAGATGGAAGAGAGCTGTTCTCTTGAAATGGATTATTATGATACATCGGGAAATCCGCTGGGCGGTTTTTCTTTGACGGATAGCTCAACAGCAGAGTCATGCGGTCAGACCGTTCAGAGGGAAATTACGTCTATTGGCCGGACTGACGCGTACCCCGAAGCGCAAAGGGCGATAAAGATTTTGTACGCCCGAACCTCAATAGCAAAATACAGTTATATTTTGAACAGCAATGTTTGGGTTGGAGATGACCATGAAATAAGGGGGTCTTATCATTCAAACGGCGGTATCAGAATGGACGGTGAGAATCAGTCTGTTGTGAGTTCGGCCAGCCCGAACGGTGAATGGATTTGCACTTCTTCGTTCGGGTGCTCCAGTTGCCCCGTTGATGACGGCTGTTGGATTGACGGTTCTGATTGCAAATGCCCCGGAGTATTCACGACCACTAATAACGCCAAACCGGATTTGTTTGAATATCCTGTTCCGTCTTTCAATTTTGAAGGAATTACCGTGGATTTGGCCCGGATGAAAACTGCTGCTCAAACTGGGGGTGGAGTTTATTTAGAGCCTTCTATTAATAAAAATCCCAGCGGAAAAGGATATCATCTAAAATTTAAAAATAACGGCACTTTTGAAGTTTGGATAATTACTGGCCTTTCCCCTACTTATGCTTATAGTTTGGAAGAGGGATGGCATTATGACTATTTTACCATTTCCAGAGAGCATCTTTATAATACTTATTCTATTCCTTCGGCTTGTTCCGCCATTTTCGTGGAGGATAATTTATGGCCGGAAGGAGTTGTGAAGGGAAAAGTTGTTACCGCGTCGGCAGACCTGCTTGATTCCAATAAAGATACCGACATTGTTTTGGCGGGCAATATAAATTATTCCGTAAAAGACGGTTCTGACGGTTTGACCTTGCTTAGCCAGAGGAACGTTTTAATAGGCCCGCAGTCTCCAGACCGAATGGAATTGAGAGGGATTTTTGTTGCCCAAAAAGGAAGATTTTCTCGAAATCATTATTGGTGGAATTTTAGAGAGAAATTGGAGATTTACGGCTCAATAATTAGTAATGGTCGAGTAGGAACCAAGTGGATATCCGGCAGTACGGTTGTTTCCGGTTACCGGGAAAGAGAAAGTTATTTTGATGCCAATTTGGTTTATAATCCGCCTCCTTTTACTCCGTTTATTGATGAGGATTTCAAACTTTTGCGCTGGCAGGAGATTTAATTATATCTTCGCTTTGCTTGATATAATTACGTCGTTCGGTCGAAATGATAATTTTATTCTCATTTCTCCCTTACTAGTAATTATAAAATCAGAGAGGTTTTCTTCACTTAAATCTCATTGTTTTAAATTTCAGCATATCCAGAGGGCTCATGGGGGTTATTTTGTTTTTGTGATTTTTTTGCTTGAGCGCTTGCAAGATTGCCTCAACTGTTTTTTCCCGCGCGTCAATTACGATGTATCCCCTGTTTAAATCCCTAAGATAATGCGTGTCCGAGGTGGCCACAAGGGGTTTGTCGTATTTTTCCGCGATGAGCCGGGCTTTTTTGTTGAAATTGAAAAATTTGTTTGAGAAAACTGTCAGCTCTATGGCGTCAAAAAGGTCTATGTGCCGTACCAATTTTTTAGCGAGACTTACTCGGGGAATATTGGGCACAAACGGGTGCGGTGCAATGATAAATATTCGCGGATTTTGTTTTTTGTATTCTTTGAGTTCGTTAAAGGTTTTTATCTCTTCCGCTTTTTTGTCGCAATTGAGGATTATGACGTGTTTTTTTTCTATTTTCGCTTCAATACCCGGTATCAGAAGTATGTTTTTTTTCTTGGCATAACGCGCGTATTCTTTTTTGTGGGTGAATTTATAGTGGCAAGTGATTGCCAACACGTCAAAATTAAGTTTTTTGGCCTCATCAATTAGCTCAAAAGCGCTGTATTTGATTTTGTCTTTTGGGTCGTCCCCTGTATGTGAATGGAAATTGATTTTGAGTTCCATCATCTTAATTGTTAATTAAAAAACCGCCCCTTGCAACCTTTTGGGCTGCGGGACGGTTTAGAAATTTATTTTTCAAAAATGATTGATTCGCGGAGAACCAAAAAACTATGTTTTATATGTTTCATTGATTTTCCGCCTTTCACTATTACTGTCTCATAATCGTATGAAAGTCCAAAAATTTTAATCGGGTTTCTGTAAACGAGCCGTGCTCCTTCTTTCATGGATGAGATTATTCTTTCAAGAATAATCTTTTTTGGCTTTACACTATTTGAAACAAAAATTACGTCAAAATCTGAAACGGCAATATCGTTTCCATCGGCACATTGTAGCGTGACTAAAGGATAATTTTTCCCGGTTTTTTTTATGAGAATTTTGGCATTTCTGATTGCGTCAGGATCGTTGTCTATTGCCGTTACGGGCGTTTTAGTCGCGTTTGTTATTAGAAGGGCGGTGTAAGGGATGGACCCGCATCCTATGTGAAGAATTTTGTCAGCAGGTGTTATTTCTGTTCCCAAAATCTCGTTTTTTATCATCTTTGAGCAGAGTTTTATATAAATTTTTTCCAGTAAAGTTATTTTTGACGCAATTTTTTCGTATAACTTAACTATTCCATACATTTTAAAGACCTCTCGTTTTCGGATTGGCTGGAACTTTTATTCTATTATAAATTATTTTTCCAAAATGTCAAATTACTTGGAAGCTCGGTTTCCAAGTTGACCAAGTTGATTAAAATTTCTTGACCAAAAAAGTCAAGTGCGGTAAGATGTTGTTGATTGAATTTTGAAAATTAAAAATGAAAAAGGAGACAAATTCGTATTTGTAAAGGCGCCTATAAAAAAACCGACCGGGAGAGGATTCTTAAAAATCCCGATGCAATACAAGATCGGTTTATATTCCGGCTGGTCCGAAATGGATGGATTTTGGTTTGAGAAGAATAAGAGAAAATCTTTCCAGTGTTTTATTGCCTTTCAAAAAAT
>PEZL01000016.1:6523-6783 GCA_002774055.1 Candidatus Tagabacteria bacterium CG09_land_8_20_14_0_10_41_14
CCGGATAATACCGGGGTTTTCTTTTTTTGAGCAATGTGTTTGGCAACTCCAAAATCAAGAAACAAGATACAAGAAACAATAATCAATCACTATCACAATTTTCATGTTTTTGATATTTACCGCCGGGCCGGTCTTTTGCGTTCAGGCGTTAAAGATAAAATTTTAGATACAATAAATAATTGCCGCATTGCCTGGGGACCGGTATATATACCGACAGAGATATTATAAAACAGGACGATACGGTGTCTCTTCATTGGGAT
>PEZL01000009.1 GCA_002774055.1 Candidatus Tagabacteria bacterium CG09_land_8_20_14_0_10_41_14
CCATGATGACGGGACAATTTGGGTTGAGCGCGCTTTTGAAGCAGCTGCCGATTCAGAAATTAATGTTGAGATTAGTTTTTATCTTTGGAGTATTTCTCAGAGTGATTTAAATACTTGGCCGGTACTGGCTTATATTGGATTGAGTAACCCCGAAGAAGAGCTTGATTTTAACATTATTGGTAGAACAGACGAAGTTGCCGGATGGAAGAAATATTCCTACTCAACACAATTAAGAACAAATTCTGATGGTACATTGTGGGTTGCTTTTGGATTTGGAGCTACCGGGGAAACAGAAAGAATCTATTTTATGGATTTAGTTAGCGTTAAGATTGAAGAAATTGTCGAAAAAGAATGCTATTCCAATAGTGATTGTTCAGCAACCCAATTCTGTGAATTTCCAACAGGAGAATGTAAAGGGCCTGGAATATGTGTTCAAAAACCAGAAATTTGTCCTACCTTATATGATCCTGTTTGTGGTTGTGATGGAAAAACTTATTCAAATGATTGTTTTAGAAAAATGGCTAAAGTTTCTAAAGATTATGATGGAGAATGTAAAACCACAACTTGTACAGATACAGATGGTGGAAAGAATTACTATGTGAAAGGAAGCGTTTCCATATGTTATTTAACTTCAGAAGGTTCAAAATATTCAGGTTCAGAAGGTTCAGAAACATGTACTTCTCCTGTATATGATACTTGCACACAATGCACAGGTCTCTGCCCAACAAATGATAAAGATTGTGAAGTGTCTTGTGGAGCAGTAAAAGAATATTATTGTGGAAAAAACGAAGCGGGTACCAGCGCTGTGACAGCAGGAATTATCCAGTCAGAAACTTATGTCTGTCCAAACGGCTGTGAGGATGGTGCTTGCATAAAAGGAGAAGAACCTTATTGTAGTGCTGTAGGAACTAGAAGTGAAGGCTGGTATCAGCACAACGAATTGATTAAATATGACAATTGTGATGGATGCCATGCAGTCTGCAAAGCTACAGGAACTAACTTAGAAGGTTGGTATAGCTCCTGTACCAATAACCTTATTAAATCGGAAAAATGTGGAGAAGTAACTTGCTTAGGAGAAGGAGAAGGTTATGCTGTTGTTCCTAATGCTCCAAAATGTTGCTCAGGCTTAACTAGCATAGGTTGTGAGAAGCCTGACAGCGAAGGTAATTGTCAACCTTGTGAAGGGGCTTTCTACTGTACATATTGTGGAAATGGTATTTGTGGTCTTGGAGAGAATATATGTAATTGCCCAGAAGATTGTTGCAAGAATTATGATGGAGAATGTAAAACCCCTGGAATATGTGTTCAAAAACCAGAAATTTGTCCTACCTTATATGATCCTGTTTGTGGTTGTGATGGAAAAACTTATTCAAATGATTGTTTTAGAAAAATGGCTAAAGTTTCTAAAGATTATGATGGAGAATGTAAAACCACAACTTGTACAGATACAGATGGTGGAAAGAATTACTATGTGAAAGGAAGCGTTTCCATATGTTATTTAACTTCAGAAGGTTCAAAATATTCAGGTTCAGAAGGTTCAGAAACATGTACTTCTCCTGTATATGATACTTGCACACAATGCACAGGTCTCTGCCCAACAAATGATAAAGATTGTGAAGTGTCTTGTGGAGCAGTAAAAGAATATTATTGTGGAAAAAACGAAGCGGGTACCAGCGCTGTGACAGCAGGAATTATCCAGTCAGAAACTTATGTCTGTCCAAACGGCTGTGAGGATGGTGCTTGCATAAAAGGAGAAGAACCTTATTGTAGTGCTGTAGGAACTAGAAGTGAAGGCTGGTATCAGCACAACGAATTGATTAAATATGACAATTGTGATGGATGCCATGCAGTCTGCAAAGCTACAGGAACTAACTTAGAAGGTTGGTATAGCTCCTGTACCAATAACCTTATTAAATCGGAAAAATGTGGAGAAGTAACTTGCTTAGGAGAAGGAGAAGGTTATGCTGTTGTTCCTAATGCTCCAAAATGTTGCTCAGGCTTAACTAGCATAGGTTGTGAGAAGCCTGACAGCGAAGGTAATTGTCAACCTTGTGAAGGGGCTTTCTACTGTACATATTGTGGAAATGGTATTTGTGGTCTTGGAGAGAATATATGTAATTGCCCAGAAGATTGTTGCAAGAATTATGATGGAGAATGTAAAACCGTGACTTGTTCTTCGGAATCTATAATTGGCGATGCCAATGGAGATGGGGATATAACCCTTGCTGATGCCAGTTTGGTCAATGATGTATATTTTGGAAGAAAGCCCAAACCTTCTAATATTTGCTGTCTGGACGCTAATGGAGATGGCGATATTACTCCAAGAGATGTTCAATATATAACGAACTATTACATGGAAAACGGCGGGGAAACAGGCAATGTTGGGAAGAAATGTGTCGAAAAAGAATGTTATTCCAATAGTGATTGTTCAAATACTGAATTTTGTGAATTTGATAATTGTCCAGGTGAAATAGAAACTTTTGCAGCTGAAACAGGAACCTGTATTGAAATACCAGAAATATGTCCTACCTTATATGACCCTGTTTGTGGTTGTGACGGTAAGACTTATGCAAATGATTGTACAAGACAGATAGCCGGTGTTTCCAAGAACTATGATGGAGGCTGCAAAATAGGCCTAAAAGAGATTGAAAATCAATTAGCTTCAATTTTTGTAGCGACTTCACAATTGGCAGAGAAATTGAAAGAATTATTGAATAGATAATTTTCCGCCGAATCAAGTCCCGAAGTGCTCAATTTGATTGACTTCGGGACTGCATAACCTCACATACATCCTGGACTCCCTGAGGCCATAGAGGTATGCCGTTTTTTCATGAAATTCATTCTAAGTACACGGGCGTGAAAGGGTTTGTCAATCTCTACGAAGCTGGATTATCTGATTTTCTACAATACCCAAAGAGTCCACTATGCTTTTCAAAACAAACTCTCTCCGGTACAATTCATGTTGCAACGACAAACAAGCCAACCCATTATTCTTAACATGCCTCAAAAGTCCAAAATGGGGTGGGGTTATACATGGTCTTGCAAATTATTGAAATTTGTATAGATTTATATATAATGTATTTCATTGTGAAATTATGCCGACGATAAATCAATTAATTAAAAAAGGGAGGAAGCTTCAGAAAAAGAAATCAAAAGCCGTGGCTTTGCGGCGCGGCTTTAACGCCAAAAAAAACAAGCCCAAATTTTATCCTTCGTCTTTCAAAAGAGGAGTGTGCTTGAGTGTTAAGACGACTACGCCTAAAAAGCCGAACTCCGCTTTGCGAAAAATTGCCAGGGTGCGGCTTACAAACGGCATGGAGGTGACCGCTTATATTCCGGGTATCGGCCATAATTTGCAGGAACACTCCGTGGTGCTTTTGAGAGGAGGCAGGGTGAAGGATCTGCCCGGCGTGCGATATCATATTGTGCGCGGTATTTTTGACACTACCGGAGTAGAGGGGAGAAAACAACAGAGGAGTAAATACGGCGCTAAAAAGCCGAAAGAATAAAAAATATGCGAAGGAAGGTAAAAAACAAAGTTATCATAAAGCCGGATTATAAGTACGGCTCTTTAGATTTAGAGAAATTTACCAATCATATAATGGAAGACGGCAAAAAAAGCATCGCGCGCAAGGTGGTATATTCGGCCTTGGATGAAATCAAGAAAAGCGCCAAAAAAGATCCGATGGAGGTTTTTGAAACAGCGCTGCAAAATGCCACGCCTCTGCTGGAAGTACGCTCCAGGCGCGTTGGCGGAGCCAATTATCAGATTCCGCGCGAAGTTTCCGCGAAAAGAGGTATTACTTTGGCCATGCGCTGGATAATTCAGGCGGCAAGAGCGAAAAAAGGCCGGCCCATTTATAAGAAGATTGCCGAAGAATTAATATCGGCTTCAAAAAAGGAGGGAGACGCTATGAAGAAAAGAGAAAACACGCACAGAATGGCGGAAGCCAACAAGGCGTTCGCGCATTTCGCCTGGGGAAAATAATCTATGCCTAGAGTTTATCCTATAGAACGCGTCAGGGATATTGGTATTATTGCTCACATTGACGCCGGAAAAACGACCGTTACGGAGCGGGTGCTTTTTTATACTGGTATTTCTCACAAAATAGGCGAGGTGCACGAGGGCGCCGCTATTATGGATTGGATGGAGCAGGAAAGAGAAAGAGGGATTACCATTACTTCCGCGGCCACCACTTGTTTTTGGTTGCCGACATATGTCGGCACGCAGAACAACGCGGACGAAAACGCGGAACAACGCAGAAAGGAGAAGACATATCGGATAAATATAATTGATACTCCAGGCCATGTTGATTTTACCATAGAGGTGGAACGCAGTTTGCGCGTCTTGGATGGCGCCGTGGTTGTGTTTGACGGGGTTGCCGGCGTGGAGCCGCAGTCTGAAACAGTTTGGCGGCAGGCGGATAAATATCATGTGCCGCGTGTATGTTTTATAAATAAACTGGACAGAATGGGCGCCAGTTTTGAAAAAAGTTTTGAATCAATAAAACAGAGACTTACCGCCAATGCTGTTGCCATGAATATACCAATTGGGCTGGAATCTGATTTAAAGGGGGTGATTGATTTGCTTTCCATGAAGGCCTTTTATTTTGAGGGTGATTTTGGCGAAAAAGTGAAAGAAGAAGAAATACCCGAAGCTTTTAAAGCCGAGGCGGAAAAATGGCATTCGGAAATGGTTGAAAAAATATGCGGAACAGACGATGCTCTTTCGGAGAAATATTTGGACGGGCGGGAGGTTTTCGCTGAGGAACTGAAAGCCGCGATGAGGAAGGCCTGTATTGATTATAAACTTGTGCCGGTTTTTTGCGGTTCCGCACTGAAGAATAAAGGTGTGCAGCATGTTTTGGACGGAGTCGTTGATTTTTTGCCGAGCCCGACCGAGGCCAAGCCGGTCTTGGGGAAAAATCCAAAAACAGACAAGGAAGAAACTAGACCGGCTGAAGACGACGGACCGCTTGCCGGTTTGGCCTTTAAACTCCAGACAGACTCCTATGTTGGCCAGTTGATTTATTACAGAATTTATTCCGGCACTTTGGCCGCGGGGTCTTACGTCTATAATCCCAGAACCGGCAAAAAGGAAAGAGTGGGCCGGATTTTAAGAATGCATGCTAATCACAGAGAAGAAGTGAAGGAGATTTACGCCGGTGATATTGCCGCCATTGTTGGTTTGAAAGATACGCGCACGGGTGATACTTTGTGCGATGAAAACAAGCCGATTTTACTTGAAGGCATAGAGCCGCCCGAAGTGGTGATGGCCATGCGTATTGAACCGAAAACAAGGGCCGATCAGGGAAAAATGAGTTTGGCACTCCATAAATTGAGCGAGGAAGACCCCACTTTTAAGATAAAAACAGACCAGGAAACCCTGGAAACCATCATTGCCGGAATGGGCGAATTGCATTTGGAGATTTTGATAGACAGGATGAAGCGCGAGTTTAAGGTGGAAGCCAATGTCGGTAAGCCGCAGGTGGCCTATAAAGAAACGGTTACCAATATTGCCGAGGCTGAAGGAAAATATATCAGACAATCAGGCGGCCGCGGCCAATACGGGCATGTTTGGCTGCGGGTGTCTCCCAAGGAAAGAGGCGAAGGATTTGAATTTGTCAACACCATCAAGGGCGGTATCATTCCGCATGAATTTATTCCGGCCGTGGAAAAAGGAGTTAAGGAAGCGATGGAAAAAGGTATTATTGCCGGTTTTCCTTTGGTAGATATGTCTGTTGAACTTTATGACGGTTCTTTTCATGAAGTTGATTCTTCAGAAGCCGCTTTTAAAATCGCGAGTTCCATGGCCTTGCAGGAAGCAAGCAGACGGGCAAAGCCGGTGCTTTTGGAGCCCATTATGAAAGTGGAGGTCGTTACCCCCGAAAAATTTTTAGGGGATGTTACCGCTAGTTTGAGTTCTAAAAGGGGTCAAATGGATAATATTTCAGATAGAACTAACCTGAAAGTTGTAGACGCGAAAGTGCCGCTTTCGGATATGTTTGGTTATGTTACGTCTCTTCGTTCTTTAACCGAAGGCAGGGCTACTTTTAATATGGAGTTTGACCATTACGCGCCTGTGCCGGAAAATATCGCTCTTGAAATAAAAGAAGGAAGGAAATAACAAAATTGACCTAATTTCTAATTAATCTAATTAACCTAAAAATTTAGAAATTGGATATTGGGAATTGGGATTTGATTAGAGCAATTAGAATAATTAGAGCAATTAGTTAATTTTATGGATAACGACACAAGCGAGGAATTTGTAGATGAAGAGGAATCTCCTTTATTTTCCGATACGGCCATGGAGGATTCTTTGGATTTGGAGGGAGATGTTGACGATTTGCCCATATAGTATAATATATAAATATTGCTTTTTTGGGCAATATTTTATTATACTTAGTAATATACATTATTAATTTAATAAGTTTACTAGTGGCTAACCACTAGTGGTTAAAAACTAAAACTATGGCAGAGAAATTTGAAAGAAGTAAACCTCATGTTAATGTCGGAACCATCGGTCATGTGGATCATGGCAAGACTACGCTTACCGCAGCGATATTGCACTATCTTAATTTGGCCGGTTTTAAGGTAAAATTGGAGAATGTTGACCAGATTGATAATGCTCCTGAAGAAAAGGCGCGCGGTATTACCATTGCCCTGCACCATTCAGAATACGAAACCGAAAAAAGGCATTACGCGCACATAGACGCGCCCGGCCACAGCGACTACATTAAGAATATGATTATTGGAGCGGCTCAGATGGATGGCGCGGTTTTGGTAGTTTCGGCTGCCGACGGCGCTATGCCGCAGACAAGAGAGCACATTCTTTTGGCCTATCAGGTCGGCGTGCCGAAAATAGTCGTCTTTTTAAATAAGACGGATCAGGTGGATGACCCTGAATTGATTGATTTGGTGGAGGCGGAAATCAGGGAACTTTTGACCAAATATAAATTTCCCGGGGATGAGGTGCCTGTTATAAAGGGTTCTGCCTTGAAGGCTTTGGATGCCAAGAGCGCGGACGATGAGGCGGTTAAACCAATCGCTGAATTGGTAAAGGCCCTGGATGAATATATTCCGCAGCCGGTTCGTGAGACGGAGCAGCCGTTCCTGATGCCTGTTGAAGATATTTTCTCCATTGAAGGCCGCGGTACCGTGGTAACAGGAAGAATTGAGAGAGGCAAGATAAAAGTGGGAGAGGAGGTAGAGATTGTGGGCTTGAAAGATACGTCCAAGACCACCGTTACCGGCATTGAGATGTTTAACAAATCTCTTGATGAGGGTTTGGCCGGAGACAACGCGGGTATTTTGCTGCGAGGTTTGAAAAAGGAAGACGTTGAGAGAGGACAGGTTTTGGCCAAAACGGGTTCCATTACTCCGCATATGGAGTTTGAGGCCGAGGTTTATATTTTGACCAAAGAAGAGGGTGGCCGTCACACGCCGTTTTTCAGCGGATACAAGCCGCAGTTTTACATTCGTACGACGGATGTTACCGGAGAAGTTACTTTGCCGGAGGGTACGGAGATGGTTATGCCAGGAGACACTGTTACTTTTAAAATTAAGTTAATTTCCCCGATAGCTCTTGAAGAAAAACAGCGTTTTGCCATTCGCGAAGGAGGTAAAACCGTAGGAGCGGGGGTGGTGACTAAGATTACTCAATAACAAAAAATTCGGTGGTTATTAAGACCAAAAAAATTTCTGCCAAAAGCGTAAAACCCAAGGCCGTTAAAGAAAAAAAAGCCGCGGAAGAGGTTCAAAAATTAAGAATCAGGGTGAGGGCTTACGACCATAAAGTGCTGGACAACAGCATAAAGCAGATTGTTGAAACCGTTCAAAGAGAAGGCGCAGACTTTATCGGACCGATTCCTTTGCCCACCGAAATTAAAAAATACACGGTTAATCGTTCAAGTTTTGTCGATAAAGACAGCCGGGAGCAGTTTGAAATGAGGCTTCACAAAAGAGTTTTGGATATTTTGAATCCTAATCCGAGGGTAATTGATTCTTTAACCAATCTCAATTTACCCGCGGGTGTGGATATAGAGGTGAAGGTCATTTGATTTTTTTATGGCGGTTATACTGGCTAAAAAATTAAAAATGACGCAGTTTTTTGACACGGAGGATAAAGTTCATCCGGCAACTTTGCTTGTGGCTGAACCCAATGAGGTTTCTTTGATAAGAATAAAAGAAAAAGACGGCTACGAGGCCGTTCAGGTTTCTTTAGGGAAAAACAAAAGAGAATTTCCTCTTGAAGAAGGCGTGGAAATCAAAAAGGGCGATAAGATTAACGTGTCGGTTTTCTCTGAAAACGATAAGATAAGAGTAAGCGCCCTTTCAAAAGGCAAGGGATTTCAGGGTGTGGTAAAACGGCATGGTTTTCACGGAGGGCCGAGAACTCACGGACAAAAACATTCTGAAAGAGAGCCCGGTTCCATTGGCGCCACGGGCCCGCAGCGCGTTTTCAAGGGGAGAAGAATGTCGGGAAGGATGGGCGGAGACAGAATTACCATAAAAAATCTTAAGGTTTTGGCAATAGACAAGGAGGCAAATCAGCTTTTAGTGAGCGGCGCGGTGCCGGGCAGGAGGGGAACTTTGGTGGAGGTTAGGTCAGTAAATTAGCCTAATTTCTAATTAACCTAATTTCTAATAAAATCCCCAAATTAAAAATTTTATTAGGTGAATTAGAGCAATTAGAATAATTAGAAATTTA
>PEZL01000020.1:0-6148 GCA_002774055.1 Candidatus Tagabacteria bacterium CG09_land_8_20_14_0_10_41_14
TATATTGGAAAGAAGAATTTTCCGTCTGTGACGCAACGGGAATTTTTGCTGGATTTTTGGGGCGGGGAAGCAAAATATAAAAAAGCCGCAAAAGAATGGCTGAAAGACAGAAAAAATAATTTTGAAAAAATTAAGGATGTGGCTCTTGACTAATGATTTATGAAAGTTATGGAAGTTGAGCTTCGATATGTTTTAACATTTGGAGCGAGATTGAACCTCGCTCATTAAGAAATCAGATAACGGTGGCTTATTTCCGCCTCCACCTCGCTCAAGGGATGGCCGTATTTTACGGCGGAATCCTCCTTCACTATTTCAGCGACAGATTGATCGCTTTGTTCCGGCGGATAAGTTTCTATATTAAACGGCCTTGATGTTTGCCCGTTTATTAAAAGTTTAATATAAGCGTTGTAATTAGAGATATTAATCAAATGCTCTCTGGTAAAAACCGGCTCGAAATACTTTTCCAAAAACTCGGCGTCTTCCTCGCCCACCCTAAAAGAGGCAAGCGAACCGACGTTTCCAAATACCGCCTTTTTAATGTCTTCTTCCAACTGTCCGATAAACTGGTGGGCAATAGTTAAGGACAAACGATATTTTCTTGCTTCGGATAAAATTGCAGAAATTGTTTTCGTGGTAATGTTTTGAAATTCGTCCATATACAAATAAAAATCTTTTCTTTCCGATTCCGGAGTGTCCACGCGCGACATGGCCGCCATAAACAAACGGCCAACCAGAATCATTCCCAGCAAATGCGCGTTGGTTTCTCCAAGCCGGCCCTTGGAAAGATTTATCAGGAAAATTTTTTGTCCGTCCATCGCCTCCCTGAAACTAATTGTGGATTTCTGCTGACACAATATGGGCCGCATAATTTCATTGGATAAAAATGTGTCAAACTTGCTTGTAATATACGGGACCATATTTGGGAGCGCCGCATCTCCGCCCGCTTTTTCCGCCTCGGACACCCAAAAATTTTTAACCACTTCGTTTTTGCATTTTGAAAGTTTTAAACGGCGAAATTCCGTATCGGAAAGAACACGGGAAATTTCCAGCATGGTATTGCCCGATTCCGGATGAGCCATAACCAAAAGCGCCGCGTTCCTGAAGTATTGCTCAAACATAGGACCGCCCGCCACGGACATGTCATAAAGTTTGTTAAAAATTTCCAAAAGTTCGTTTACTATAAAAGTTTTTTGTTCCGGATGCTCGGGATTATATTCCAGCATATTCAACCCAAAAGGCCTGGTAACGTCTCCCGGATTAAAATATATCACATCATCCCATCTTTCTTTCGGAATCTGACCTAAAATTTCTTCCACGGAATCGCCGTGCGGGTCTATAAAACAAACGCCGTTACCCGCTTTTATATCTTGCAGAATCATGTTTTTCATAAGCACCGACTTGCCGGTACCCGTCTGGCCGACAAGATAAAAGTGCCTCCTTCTGTCGTCTTCGGCAATGCGCGCCTCTGTTTCCTTATCACGGAAATTATTTTTCCCAAGCAAAAGCCCCTCCTGCGGCAAATTGGCCGGCGGTTCGGATTTTTTAAGTTTAAGAAATTTAACCTTGGGCGCGAAAATTTCGTAAGAAGGAAAATGAAAAATACTGGTAAGTTCGGAGATATTTAAATGAACGGCCGTTCCGCTGTCAAAAAGCCGAAAAGAAAATTTGTAAAAGAAATTCCTAAGGCGCCCCCTGCCCAAATCCTTAGCGTAAAAAGAATTGCCTACCGGATTGGTAAACTGGGAAAAGAAACTTTTTATTTCATTTAAAATTCTTCCCGCGCGCTCCGGCTCTGAAGAAGAAACTACCAGCCTTATGTTGGCGCGCAAAACAGGACGGGAAATTTTTTCATTAAGCAGTTTGATTATTTCTCCGCGCGCCTCTCTGACAACAACATCCTGGCTCATGGTTTGAGCATCGGAATCTTCGTGAATACGGCCGCCGGAAAGAACCTTTAAAAACGAACCGGCCAGAGACTCACCGCCTTTTAGAGCGGTCTTTAGCGGCGTACCCGCCTCAAGAAGTTTAATAGACCTTTCTATGTTTTGTTTTAAATCATTACCCGTTGTATCCACCACTATTTGAACCGCCGCTCCGTCTTTTTCCCTTTCAAGCGAGGAAAAGGTATTGGCGATTATTTCTGTGGGATCGGCGGCCAAATTCTCGTAAGTTTTAATCGGCAGAACATTATTTTGTTTAAGAGTAACCAACGCGCCGGCGTTTGGCGCGCCATATTTAAAAATATTATAGTCCGCGCTTTCATGCCGCAATTCGGCTTCGGGAAAAATAGAATATACTTGTTTTTCCAAAAAAGAAGCGTATTGCCGAGGCACGGCCGCGTAAAAATTAGTTTCGTTTTCCGTGGACGGAGAAACGATTTCCAAAACAAAATACGGTTTCACCTCGAGCATACCGTAATAAAACTGCTCTACCTTGGCAATCGTATCCTTAAAACTTTTTCCTTCTTCTTTTCCCGGCCGCGGCAAGCTGATTTCAAAAAGTTGAAAATCCAAAGAACGCTTTAGCGCGCTTAATCTAGCGTGACGGAAAAAATAATAAAAGCAAAATCCGAGCAGCAAAAGCGCCAGCGGAACTAAAAAATAAGAATGAAGTAAAAACTCCGGGATCGTCATTTTAGTGTTTAACCCGAGGGATATAAATAATTCACCAAACGGTCATGAAATTCTTCCATCACAGAAGGATCCGCTTTTTTCGCCACTCGGCTGGCATAAAGCAAGCCCTTATCCCGCGCAATCTGGAAAAGATATTGCACGGCATTTTCCCTTTCCTCGTAGCGCACATCCACAATTCTTTTTTCCATTTCGCTCATTTCCTGACGGCCCACGACCTTTTCCGGTCCGTATACCACTTCGGGTTCTTTTTGAAGATAATCACCCATTATCTCTTTCGCGCGCTCCGGCTGTTTTTCAATCTGGCCGCGCAAAAACTCTTTTTCCGATTCAGGTGTAATTTGTTGCTCAAATCCTTGTTCTGCCATAACCCTATTATTTTAACACAAAATATTTTAAAATATAACAAGTATGGCCAAAAAACAAATTTTTATATTTCTGTTCATCATTTTAGCCGTGGCCGGTTTCTTCCGGCTTTGGCAAATTACCGATTACCCCCCGGGGCTTTACCCGGACGAGGCAATGAACGCTAACAACGCGCTGGAAGCCATGGAAAATGGCGACTATAAATGGTTTTATTCTGAAAATAACGGACGCGAAGGACTATATATAAATCTTTTGGCCATTCCTCTGTTTATATTTGGCAATGAACCATGGGCGCTGCGCCTACTAAGCGCCATATTCGGCATTCTAACAATACTAGGTTTATATCTTCTGGCAAAAGAATTATTTAAAAACGAACGCCTCGCCCTTTTCGCATCTTTTTTCATGGCCGTCAGTTTCTGGCATATTATATTCTCCAGAATTGCCTTCAGGCCGATACTCGCGCCTTTTTTCCTGACATGGGCGTTTTACCTGTTGTTTAAAATAACAAACAGAATTAATTGGAAATTGGAAATTGGAAATTGGAAATTAATAACAATCCTTTCAGGATTGTTATTCGGTCTTGGTTTCCATACCTATATTGCCTACCGTGTTACTCCACTGCTTTTAATAATTCCCTTCGCGCTCTTATGGAAAAATAACAAAAAAGTTATCGTTGTTTTTTTGCTGGGGACGTTTATCGCAGGCCTACCCTTGGGCTGGTATTTTTTGAATAACCCTGCTGATTTTTTGGGAAGAACTTCACAAATATCAATTTTCTCCGTGGATTCTCCGCTAAAAGCGCTGGCTGAAAATGTTTTTAAAACAATCGGGATGCTTTTCTGGGCCGGGGATTACAATTGGCGGCATAATTTATCCGGTACGCCGGAATTGTTCTGGCCGGTAGCGGTTTTGTTCCTAATCGGAATAATGCTTGGGTTTGCAAAAATTTTCAATTTTCAATTTTCAATTTTCAATAAATTTTCAATTTTCAAACCTTCAATTTATTTTTTATTATCTTGGTTAATAATAATGTCGCTCCCTGTGGTTATTTCCAGCGAAGGGATTCCCCATGCTCTGCGCGCCATTATTCTTATTCCACCAATAATGATTCTTGCGGCGCTTGGACTGGAATCTATTATAGATAAAATAAATAAATGGCACACAAAAAAACTTCAGCAATATCCCCAAAACGCGAAACAACTCGGAAGAATTAAAAAGCAGTTGGCGGTTCTGCTCTTCGCGTTCCTGCTGCTTATTGCCAGCCATTGTTATATTCAATATTTCTTAAGATGGGCGCCCAATATCCATACGCAAGGCGCTTTTAACGCGCGTTATGTGGAAATCGGAAACTACTTAAACAATCTACCCAAAGAAAGCACAAAATATGTTGTGATAAACGCGGATGGAGTACTCGTACGCGAAATACCAATGCCCAGCCAAACCGTAATGTTTATAACAAACACTTATCCCGCAAAAAACCGGCAAGAAAAAAATATACACTATGTTTTGCCGGAAAATATAAGCGCAATCACCTGCCCGGAAAATTGCTCAATAATTACTCTTGAAAACGACACTATGTTGAGAGAAGAAATTAAAAAACAAACTAAAGAGCTAACACTAAAAATCAGCCCCCAAAACATAGAAGTTTTAGAGAAATTTTAGTAAAATAAAAAAATGCCCTACAGCGCAAAATCCGCGGCGAAATGTTTACTCTTGGTAATGTTTCTTTTGTTGTTTTCTTCCAGCTGGAACGATTCGGCCACTATGGATGAAATGGCGCACATTCCCGCCGGATATTCTTATTTATCACAACAAGATTATCGTTTAAATCCGGAACACCCGCCGCTTATAAAAGACCTGTCGGCCATTCCTCTTCTAACTCTTGGGTTAAACTTTCCAACCGATGTTAAAGCGTGGACAGAAGACATAAACGGCCAGTGGGAAATGGGCAAAATATTCATTTACGAATCCGGAAACGACGCGGATAAAATTCTTCGTTTTTCCAGATTTCCAATAATGCTTTTGGCGATACTTTTCGGCTGGCTGTTTTTTAAATGGGTGCGAGGATTATACGGCGACAAAGTGGCGCTTTTAGCCCTGTTCCTTTTTGTTTTTTCCCCGACTTTTTTGGCGCACTCCAAATATGTAACCACGGACCTAGGCGCGGCTTTCGGATTTTTTATCGGCATAGCCGCCTTTGTAAATTTTCTCTTTAAGCCAAACCGAAAAAATCTGCTCATAACAGGCGCGGCCTTTGGCGCGGCTCAGCTTTTAAAATTTTCTTTGGTAATATTAGCGCCTCTCTATTTACTGCTGGGCGTTTTATGGATATTTTTAAAAAATTACGAAGAAAAATTTATATGGAAAAAATTTCTAAAGGAAGAAATAAAAATCATCGGACAAATAATATTAATTGGGCTGGTGGGGTTGGCTATTATCTGGGCGTTTTATATTCCCCATGTTTGGAATTACCCGGTTGAAAAACAAATTTCAGACACCAATTTTACGCTAAACTCTTTTGGAATAAAACCCTTGGCGAATTTAACCACATGGATGGCGGGCATTCCGGTTATACGCGGTCTGGGGCAGTATTTTTTGGGAGTACTTATGGTAATTCAAAGAGCGGCAGGCGGAAACACCGCGTACTTTCTAGGAGAAGTGGGGGGCGGCGGATGGCCGCATTATTTTCCGGTTTTATATCTGCTGAAAGAACATTTGGCGCTGCATATTCTGACCTTGATAGCCATAATTTTCGGCATAAAAAATATGCTGGCAGTCCAAGAAAAAAATCTTAAAAATATCACGGCATGGCTCAAAGAAAACTTCAGCCTTACGGCAAGTTTTATTTTTATCGCGATTTACTGGATTCAGGCAATCACCAGTCCGTTAAATATCGGGGTGCGACACGTTCTGCCGACGTTTCCCTTCATATATCTCCTTGTTTCAAGGCAGGTAATAAGATGGCTCAAAGATTATTCCATTGAAACGCCAATGAATTTCTGGGAATGGCTCAAAGAATTTTATAAGTTTTATATGCAGCCTCTTAAGCGCGGGCTCTTGGTATTTATCTTGCTCCTATGGATATTTTTCTCTGTTATAATTACGTTCCCCCACTATCTTTCCTACTATAATATCGCCGGTGGCGGCGCGGA
>PEZL01000020.1:6240-6389 GCA_002774055.1 Candidatus Tagabacteria bacterium CG09_land_8_20_14_0_10_41_14
AAACGATTTACGTTGATTTGTTTACCAATGCCCAACCCGCTTATTATTTGGGCGATGCTTATCGGCCGTATAAAACCGGAATTGATCCGTGGCCGATGTCTGGCTCTTATGTGGCGATTAGCGCGCAAAATTACCAGACTGATTTGGCG
>PEZL01000038.1 GCA_002774055.1 Candidatus Tagabacteria bacterium CG09_land_8_20_14_0_10_41_14
GATTCTAGGTGCGGTACGAATTTCTGAGACAAGAGGTAAATACGACGTAGTTAATGGTAATATTCATAATGAATTTGTAAAAACACGAGATGAGTTGGGGCGATATCTTGAATTCTTGTCTGATAATGAGTTATCAAAAATTTTTACAGACCCGGTGATAGGGCCAAAAGCCGGTGCGATTTTAGATGAAAGAATCAAAACTAAACTTCTTAAAAAAATGGAATTTTAACTATAACGTTACCGCAAGACGTTGCTTTGATTTTTGGGTTTGGTTAGGGTAGACTGAAGATAATATGTCGTCTCCTGTTGAACAAATTAAACAGCGGCTTACCGTGGTAGATGTTGTTGGTTCTTATATTAAACTCAAGAAAGCTGGGGCGAATTATCGCGCTGTTTGCCCTTTTCATTCTGAAAAAGACGCTTCTTTTTACGTTTCGCCTTCCCGTGAAATATGGCATTGTTTTGGCTGTAATCGCGGCGGAGACATGTTTGAATTTGTAAAACAAATTGAGGGAGTGGAGTTTCCTGATGCCCTCCGTATTTTGGCCGATCGCGCCGGCGTCAGTGTTACCTACCAGAATCCCGAAATAAGAAATGAAAAGACGCAGTTGCTGGATTTGTTAAAAGATGCTTCGGTGTTTTATCAAAAAAATCTTGCTTTAAACAGGAATGTGCTTTCTTATTTGTGGAAAAGGGGATTAAAGAATGAAAGTCTAAAGAAATTTAGCATCGGTTTTGCTCCGACAGAAGACGCGGGTTGGCGTAATCTTTTCGATTTTTTAAAAAGTAAAGGGTATTCCAATGAACAGATGAAAAAAGCAGGGTTGGTTGTTTCAAAAGAAGGAAGCGGTGATTGTTACGACAGGTTTCGCGGCCGGATAATGTTTCCGTTAAAAGATGCCTCCGGCCGCGTTGTCGGCTTTTCGGGTAGAATCTTTGGCAAAGAAAAAGAAGGGATTGGGAAATATATCAATACTCCTCAAACCGTTGTTTATAATAAATCAAAAATTTTATACGGTTTTGACGCGGCAAAAACAGAAATACGAAAAAAAGACGCCTGTATTTTGGTGGAGGGACAGATGGATGTGTTGATGGCACATCAGATTGGTTGTGTTAACACAGTGGCTGTTTCCGGCACTGCCTTAACCGATCACCATCTTAATTTGATTCGTCGGCTCAGCGGGAATTTGATAATGGCTTTTGATAGTGATGAAGCCGGGTTTTCTGCCGCAAAAAGAAGCATAGATTTGGCTTTTTCAAACGGGTTTGAGGTTAGGGCAATTTTAATGCCGCAAGGAAAAGATCCCGCGGATGTAATTTTGGAAGATGGCTCTGGCTGGCTTAGGCTGGCAGAAGACGCAAACCACGTAATTGATTTTTATTTGAATATTTTGAAACAGAAACACGATTCTTGGGATTCGCGCGGTTTTAAAATAGACGTAGAAAAAAACGTTTTGCCTTATATTGCTTCAATTCAGAGCGAGATAGACAAAAATTATTGGGTTTCAAAAATCGCAAATACGATAAATGTTCGCGAGGAGGCGGTTTTTAAACAAATTGAAAAACTTGACTCTTCAATAATCAGAAAAGAAACACCCTTCAACACGGCTCAGGGCGGCAAGCAAAAAAAAGATGAACCTTTTTGTTCCGCGCCCCTGCGAAGTCGGAAGGACCTTTTGAAAGATCGGCTTTTGGGTTTGGCTTTGTGGAGGGGATGGGATATTGACAGCGCGCATTATTCCGGGGAAATTAAAAAACTCATTTTTAGCGGCCACGAAGCGGGCCTGCCTGCCGGACAGGCAGGAGAAAAAGAATATTTAAATCGAATTATTTTTGAGGCGGAACTTTGTTATCAGAATAATGATAATTTGGATGAAGAAATAGAGAATTTAACGAGAGAGTTTAAAAAGGAGTATTTGAAAGAAAAACTCAATATTTTAGCCGAAGATATAAGAAAATGCGAAAATTGCGGTAAAAAAGAAGAGTTGCAAAATAAATTAACCGATTTTCAAAAACTCACCCGCCAATTGGCGGCTCTCTGTCTATAAGCCGAATTCTGTACCCCGCCTCTCACGAGAGGCGGGGCGATAGTCATTTATCTGCCTCGCCAGTTACCTGGCGGGTCAAGCGGCACTCCCCGCCAAAGGCGGGGCACGGCCTTGCACCCGGGTAAGGATTTAGCCGTTTCACTCCCGCCAAAGGCGGGACTCGTCTCTGTTCGCACCTCTTGCCAGTGCGGAGCACTGACAGACGGGTGTTACCCGCTACCCTGCTCCTTTATCAAGTATTTTTGCCATATTATGATAAAGGGAGTGTTCGGACTTTCCTCTCCGCCAAAAGTTTTGCATTTAGGCGGAGCGACTATCTGACGAAGAGCCATTATAAGTATATCACATAAAATTTATTTGTAAAGCTTTTCGTTCTTGGCTTTTTTTTGCAATTGTTTATAATTACTAGTAGCGAAGATATAATTATAATTATAAGTATAAGTAATTTTTAGATATTATGGAAAATATAACAATTGAAGAAAACATCGAAGTTTCTGAGGGTTCTGTTGTTTCTGACAACGAACGCTCTTCAGGCGGCGCCGACAAGTGGAAAACCGTCTCTCGTTATTTTTTAATGGCCATGGTGCTGCTTTTGCCCTTATGGTTAATACCCATCGGAGTTTTTACACTTGCTTTTAGTAAGTCTTTTTTGATTTTTGTTTTGACATTGGCCGCTCTTATCTTTTATTTAACGTATTTACTTCAAGAAGGAAAAATAAAATATTTGCGCGGTTTTATTCTTTTGGCGCTTTTGGGAATCGTCGTGGTTACCTTGGTTTCTTCTCTTTTTTCTGCCACGCCGTCTGTTTCTTTGTTGGGAAGCGGGGCTGAAACAACGAGTTTTTTCTCAATACTTATTTTATCTGTTTTGTTTTTTCTTACCTTTTCGCTTTTTCGTTCCCAAGAAAAAATGTTAAAACTTTTGTTTTTGCTTTTCTTTTCCGCGTCTCTTGTTTTTGTTTGTCAGTTTTTACGTGTTGTTTTTGGTTTAACTTTTTTTAATCTTTTGCCTTCCACATTCAGTAATTTTGTGGGTTCCTGGAGCGAGCTTGCGATCTTTTTTGGCCTGATCGCGCTAATTTCCGTCGTTTTTTTGCAGTTTTTCGGTTCACGCATGTTGCAGCTTCACAGAGGAAAGTTTTGGAGGCTTTTTTTGATTTTCATTAGCGTTGCTTCTTTGTTGGTGATGTTTTTGGTTAATTTTACCGCGGCCTGGATTGTCTTTGGGTTTTTTATGCTTCTATTTTTGGTTTCTTTGTTTACCTCGTACGGAGAAAGGCGAGTCTTTGCCAAATTGCCGCTTTTTCTTATCTTGCTTTCGTTGCTTTTTATTTTGGCTGGTAATTTAATCGGCGATCTGGCCAGCGGTTTAAATCTTAATTTTCTGGAGGTTCGGCCTTCCTGGGGGGCTACGATAGACGTGGCAAAAAATACTTGGTCTTCGGGTATTAAAAATCTCTTGGTGGGAAGCGGACCGGGTACCTTTGGTTACGACTGGCTCAAGTTTAAACCGGAAGGTATAAACCAAACTATTTTTTGGAACCTGCGTTTTGATTATGGGATTGGCGTTATCCCTTCTCTGTTATCTACGGTTGGCGTATTGGGAGGGTTTGTCTGGCTTGTTTTTTTGCTGGCGCTTGTTTATTACGGCATTAGGTCTATCGGCTATAAGGGTGATGAGATAACCAAAAGTTTGTTTTTCAGCTTGTTTTTGGGTTCGGTTTATTTATGGACATTTAATGTTATTTACAGCACTAGTAATTTTCTTTTCGCTCTTTCTTTTATTGTGACCGGTTTGTTTTTTGCGATACTTGCAAAAATAGGGCGAGTCGCGCTTGCCGAATTTTCTTTTTTGAAAAGGCCAATTGCCGGTTTTGTGTCTTCTTTGTCTATTGTTCTTTTGCTTATTCTTACGGCCGTTTCCTTTTATCTGGTGTTTCAGAAATCTTGGGCCGCGTATTCTTATGGAAAAGGTGTTGAAGTTTTGAACCAGGAGGGTGATTTGGCTAAGGCGGAAGTATATTTAAAGCGGGCGATTCGTTATGACGAGCAAGGCAGGTATTATCGGGCCTTGGGCGACCTGGATTTATTAAATCTTTCCGTTTTGGTAAACCAACAGCAGCAGTTTTCACAAGAGGAATTGAGCGCGCGTTTTCAGGCGTTTCTCGCCTCGGCAGTTCAGAATATGCAAACTGCCATTCGGGTTAATCCTCAAGACCCGGCAAACTGGCAGTCTCTTGGCAGGGTGTACGAAAGCGTCATTCCTTATCAAGTACAAGGCGCCAGAGACGCGGCTGTTGATGCTTACAAAGAGGCCTTGAAGCGTTCTCCTTCAGATCCCCAGATTTATCTAAACTTGGCGCGGGTGGAAGTTCAAGCCGGTAACAACAAAGAAGCAATTGATTATCTTTCTTCGGCGTTAAACCTTAAGAGTAATTACACTTTGGCTTTGTTTCTTGCCGCGCAAATCGCGGCCCAGGAAGGTGATTTGGACTCTGCAATTCAACGTACGGAAATGGCTCGTCTTACGGCCCCCAACGATATTGGTGTTCTTTTCCAGTTGGGCTTGCTTTATTATCAAAAAGAAGATTACGGCAGCGCCATTCTTGCATTGAAGCGAGCGGTGTCTGTGAATGAGAATTATTCCAACGCTCTTTATTTCCTTGGGTTGGCTTATGATAAAAAGGGGGAGAAGCGGGCGGCCGTTGAACAATTTGAAAAAGTCGGCGCTCTTAATCCGGACAATGAAGAGATTAAGACTATTTTGTCCAATCTGAAAGCGGGTAAACCCGCTCTGTCTTCAATTTCACCACCGGAGTTACCGCCGGAAGAAAGGGAAGATTTACCGGTAGAAGAAATAGAGGAATAATTGTTTGGCCACTAGCCAAGTTAGCCACTAGCCACTAGCCACTAGCCACTAGCCACTAGTGGCCAGTGGCTAATTCTTTATGTTTAGATTATTTACTTTTTTAAACAGAGAAACAAATGGTCTGCATCAGGCCGCCTTTTTGCTCGCTTTTGCTTCTATTGGCGCCAAATTATTGGCTGTTTTAAGAGACAGGCTTTTGGCCGGTAGTTTTGGCGCCGACAGAGCGCTTGATATTTATTATGCTTCTTTTCGTCTGCCGGATTTGCTTTATGTGTTGTCTCTTTTTTTGGTTTCCACCACAGCTTTAATCCCTCTTTTTTTGGAGAAAAAAGATTTTATTTCTCGCCGGTTATTTATTAATCAAGTTTTTACGATTTTCTTTTTTTCAATTGTAGCCTTGGGGGTAATCACATTTTTTCTTGTTCCTTGCATTATTGGCGTCATTGCCCCGGGTTTTTCGGCTGAAGATACGAGCGTCTTAATAAAATTTAGCCGTATTCTTTTGCTTTCTCCGTTTCTTCTGGGGCTTTCCAATTTAGTTTCAAGCGTGATTCAGTCGTTTAATCGTTTTTTCGTTTACGCGCTAAGCGGTGTTTTATATAATGCGGGAATAATTTTTGGTCTCTTGGTTCTTTATCCTGTTATGGGAATTAACGGCGTGATTTGGGGTGTTGTTGCGGGTGCTCTTTTGCATTTTTTAATTCAGGTTCCATCTCTTGTTTCTCTTGGATTTTTTCCGCGTTTCGCGTTATCCATTTCTTTCAAGGAGATAAAGAGGGTTGTGGCGCTGTCTTTACCTAGAACATTTGGTTTGACCCTGCATCAGTTGGTGCTTCTGGTGATTACGGCCATGGCTTCACTTTTAGCGGCGGGCAGCATTACTATTTTTAATCTTGCCTCAAATTTGCAGGCCATACCTCTGGGGGTAATCGCTTTGAGTTATAGCGTGGCGGCTTTTCCGACACTCGCGAAAAGTTTTATCAATCAAAAAAAAGAAGATTTTATTTTTGCCGTGGATTCAAGTTTTCGTCATATTATTTTTTGGCTTTTGCCCGTTACGGTTCTTTTTATCGTGCTTCGCGCGCAAATTGTGCGCGTTCTTTTGGGCGCAGGCGCTTTTAGTTGGACAGATACCCGTCTTACGGCAGCCGCTCTTGCCTTGTTCGCCGTGTCTCTTTTTGCCCAAGGGCTTATTTTGCTTTTGGTGCGCGCTTTTTACGCCGCCGGGAAAACAAGGGCCCCGCTGGTTATTAATTTTATTTCTTCGGTTTTAATAATAATTTTCGCCCTGGGTTTTCTTTTAATTTTAAAACATTCCGCGGGAATTTTAACTGTTTTTGACAGGATTTTAAGGGTGGAGCAGGTTTCGGGTTCGGCTGTTTTGTTTTTACCCCTTGCTTACTCTTTGGGTATGATTATAAATTTTTTCTTTTTGTTTGTTTCTTTTGAGCGCATTTTTGGGAGAATTTTGGACCGGATTAAAAAAAGCGTTGTACAGGTTTTTTTGACTTCTTTGTTGATAGGAGTCGTTTCTTATTTTGCCCTATCGGTTTTTGATGATTTGTTTGGTTTGGATACCTTTTTCGGCGTTTTTATGCAGGGTTTTTTGTCCGGACTTTCGGGCTTGTTTGCCGGTTTTGTGTTGTTGAATCTTTTGAAAAATAAAGAATTGAAAGAAATTACAACTTCATTGCAAAAAAGATTTACAAAACGAGTCATTATCAGGCCGGAGCCCGAAGAATTGCCGTAGAAAAACATGGTAAACAATATTCGTAATTTTTGCATTATTGCTCATATTGACCATGGCAAATCTACTTTGGCGGACAGATTTTTGGAATTGACCAAGACAATAGAAAAAAGAAAAATGCGCGAGCAGTATCTGGACCAAATGGATTTGGAGCGTGAAAGGGGCATAACCATTAAAATGCAGCCTGTTCGGATGCTGTGGCATCCTCAATCCGAAATCTCAAAAATTAAATCTAAAAAAGAAGATTTGAGATTTGATTTTTACATTTTGAACTTGATCGATACTCCGGGGCATATAGATTTTAGTTATGAAGTTTCCCGCTCTTTAAAGGCGGTTGAGGCTGCAGTGCTTTTGGTGGACGCAACTCAGGGTGTTCAGGCGCAGACAATCAGCAATTTGGAAATGGCCAAAGAACAGAATTTGTCCATTATTCCGGTTGTCAATAAAATAGACAGCCCCAATGCCAGACTTCTGGAGGTAAAGGCCGAGATTGTTGAAATTTTGAAGTGTAATGAAGATGATATTTTGGAAATTTCCGCCAAAACAGGGGAGGGGGTGGAAAGCCTTCTGAAAGAAATTATTCGTCGTGTTCCCCTGCCAATTGATTCCGAAAAAGATACGCTCCGCGCTTTGATTTTTGATTTTGAATATTCAACTCATCGGGGCGTTATTCTTTATGTGAGAATTTTTGGCGGAAGCATAAAAAAAGGAGACAGAGTATTTCTTTTTCAGTCTAAAAGAGAATTTCAGGTTAATGAGGTTGGCGTTTTTACGCCATTAAGCCAATCCGTGGATATTTTAAAAAACGGCGAAATCGGTTATGTGATTACAAATATTAAAGAAGCCAATATTGCCAAGGTTGGAGACACGCTGCTTTTAAAAGACGGCGGTTTGGAGCCGCTTAAGGGCTACAAGGAACCGGCGCCGGTTGTCTGGGTGGGTATTTTTCCGGAATCTCAAGATGAGTTTGACAATTTAAAGCAGGCGCTTGAGCGGTTAAAACTTAGGGATAGCGCGTTAAGTTTTGACGAAGAGCGCAGCGGAGTCTTGGGTAGGGGTTTTAGGTGCGGCTTTTTGGGAATGCTTCATTTGGAGATTATTATTGAAAGATTGAAAAGAGAATTTAGCCTGGATCTGGTAATCGCCAGCCCCACCGTTGTTTATACGGTCGAGACTTTGAAAGAGGGTGTTAAGAAAATTTATTCTTCTTCTCTTTTTCCGGAGCATTTTGAGATTAAGAGAATTTTAGAACCCTGTGTTCGCGTGGAGGTTATAACTCCGGTGGATAAACTTAGTCTTGTTCTTCAGGTTTTAAGAAAACACGAAGCTATTGTGAAAGACACCAAGGATTTTGGAGAAGGCCGATTGCTTCTGGTTTCAGAAATGGCCTTGCGTGAGATAGTGGATAACTTTTTTGAGGAATTAAAAAGTGCCAGCGAGGGGTATGCTTCTTTTAATTATGAAATAGTCGGGGAAAAAGAAGCGGATTTGGTCAGATTGGATATGTTGTTGAACAGTGAAAGAGTGCCGGCCTTTTCCCGCGTGATAAAGCGGATTGACATGCAGCGTCAGGCGCAAAATATGGCCAGGCAGTTAAAATTATTGCTTCCTCGCGCCTTGTTTACCATAAAAATACAAGTGCGGGGCATGGGAAGAATTTTGGCGTCGCAGTCGCTTTCGGCTTTAAAAAAAGATGTTACGGGCCATTTGTATGGCGGAGACAGAACGCGAAAAATGAAATTGTGGCAAAAACAAAAAAGGGGTAAAAAGAAATTAAAACAATTTGGGGAGGTTAACATACCCCATGATGTTTTTATAAAAATGATGAGAGGGGAGATGGATCAGTAGAGGAGTGGTATAATAAGATAAAGCACCATACTAATAACGATTAGCGTGCTTGCGGCTATCCACACCATGCGATTTATTTTTTTACCGCGCTTGCTTTGAAACATAATTTTATCATAACACATGAGGCAATTTGAGCAAAAAAGAAAATTTAAAAAATTATTTTTTTCGCGGCCGGTTTTTGTTTTATTTTTGGGATTATTGGTTTTGGTCGGTTTTTCGGTATTTGATATGTATAAAAAAAGCAGAGAGGCGGTTTTAAGAAATCGGATTATTGAAAGTGAATTGGAGGATGTAAAACAAAGAAGGATTTCTTTGGAGGCCGGCATTGCCGATTTGGAAACGGATTTCGGGGTGGAAGAAACGTTGCGCAGTAAGTTTCAGGTTAAAAAGCCGGGCGAGAGTTACGTGGTTATATTGGATAGCCGGTCATCAAGGGCTGAATCGGAGAATAAAAATACAGGCGGTTTTTTCAAAAAATTGATAGAATTTTTTAGTATTTTTTAGCGGGATTAGTTAAGGGATATAACGAGTACTTCTTCCAAAAATTAAGAAGCGAAGCGACTGTAATTTTTGAGAATCCCGTTTATGCGAGCGTAGTTTAGGGGTAGAACATCTGCTTCCCAAGCAGGTAGCACGAGTTCGAATCTCGTCGCTCGCATCATCAAACCAAGCGAGCGTTTTGCGGGACCAATTTTTTGTAAACAAAAAGCAGGCTTTTTTTGTTGTTTTTTTGTCTCTTTTTTGGTAAAATATAAGTAAGATTTAGTGAAATTGCAAAGCCCATGAATAGACAAAAAAGGCCTAAAAATAAGGGTCATTTTCATCCTTTAACCCTTGTAACAAAGCAAATGACGGATATTTTTCAGTCCATGGGTTTTGACGTGTTTTTGGGCCCGGATATTGAAACAGAATACTATAATTTTGACGCCTTGAATATTCCAAAAGACCACCCGGCCAGAGATATGTGGGACACCTTCTGGCTAAAGCCAGAATCTCAAATCTCAAATCTTAAATCTCAAAAATATTTATTGCGTACTCACACCAGTCCTATGCAGGTTCGTTATATGGAGCACCATCAGCCGCCTTTCAGCATTGTTGTGCCCGGCAGGGTTTATCGTTACGAGGCCACGGACGCCACGCATGAAATTCAGTTTAATCAATTGGAGGGTTTGATGATTGGCCGCGACATTACGCTGGCGCACTTAAAGGGGGTGATGGCCGGGTTTTTAAAAAAACTTTTCGGCGATAAAAAAGTGGAATTGCGTTTCAGGCCGGGGTATTTTCCTTTTGTTGAGCCCGGGGTAGAAGTTGACGCGTTATTAAATGGCAGATGGATAGAAATTGCCGGCGCGGGCATGGTGCATCCGCGGGTTTTAAAAAACGTTAATTTAAATCCGGATGAGTGGCAGGGTTTTGCCTTCGGCGTGGGCATAGATCGGGTGGCCATGATTAAATATAAGATAGACGATATTAGATTATTTTACGGAAGCGACTTAAGGTTTTTAAACCAATTTTAAGTATGCGAAAAACGTAAGCGCACTTCGTTCGCTCTATGCGAACACGCACATGCGAATATATGAAATTTTCACACAGCTGGATTCAATCATATTTTAAAAAACCATTGCCTAAACCGGATAAACTGGCGGAGATTTTAACAATGCATAGTTTTGAAATTGAAGCCAAGGGAGATATTTTGGAAATTGATGTTTTGCCAAACCGCGGCCCGGATTGTTATTCGCATTTGGGAATTGCGCGTGAGTGCGCGGCAGTGTTGGATTATCAGTTGAAAGAGCCTGTTTTTGAATACAAAGGTTCCGATTTGGACACAAAAGATTATGTTAGCGTGGATGTTCAAGAGCCGGAATTGTGTCCGCGATACATCGCGTTTTTAGTAAGAGACGTGAAGGTTGCCGAATCGCCGGAATGGCTGAAGAAAAGACTGACCTCCATTGGCCAGAAGCCAATTAATAATATTGTGGATATCGGTAATTATGTGATGCTTGAAACCGGCCAGCCGCTTCATGCCTTTGATTTGCAAAAAATAGGCGGCCGAAAGATTGTGGTGCGAAAAGCGGTTCATGGCGAGAAAATGTTCACTTTGGATAATAAAGAAATTGATTTGCCTTTGGGTGTTTTGGTCATTGCGGACGATAAAGAGCCAATGGCTGTTGCCGGTGTTAAGGGCGGTAAAAAAAGCGGTATTTCAAAGGGCACAAAAGATATTGTTGTGGAGGCGGCTATTTTTAATCCCTCTGCCATATATCAATCGTCTAGGTCCGCGGGCGTAAAAACAGACGCGTCTTTAAGGTTTGAGCATGGCGTGTCCTTGTTCCTTGCCGAGACGGGCATAAAAAGAATGGCCGCATTGATTCAGGAACTCGGCGTTGGTGAGCCGGCCGGGAAGTTTATTGATGTTTGTTCAGCCAAGCATTCGCTGGCAAGCGTCGGTTTTACGTCTCGGGACGTAAAAAAATTATTGGGCGTGGAGATTGATGGCGCTGAAATAACAAAAATTTTAAAGAAATTAAGATTTGGAGTTGAGGAAAAGGGCGAGCAATTTATCGTGAACCCGCCAAAATGGCGCATGGATATAAACATAAAAGAAGATGTGATAGAAGAAATTGCCAGAATGTACGGCTATGAGAATATTCCACTTGAGATTCCCGTTCAAACCGGCGTTTTGCCGGAAAGAAACGACGAGTATTTTTTTTCAGCCATGATTAGGGGTCTCTTGGCGGAGGCCGGTTTTTCAGAGGTTTACAATTATTCTTTTTTGGAAAAAGGCGAAGAAAAATTAAAACTGGAAAATCCCGTTTCTTCGGAAAAGGCTTATTTGAGAACCGGTTTGTACGAGGGGCTTAAAAGGAATATAGAGGCAAATTTTAAGAATTATGATACCGTAAAATTATTTGAAATTGGAAAAGTTTTTGGCGGAGGGTTGGCTCATGAAAACGAAAGAATAAAAATAGGCATAGCCGCTGGCTATTTGAAGGACAACGAAAAAAAAAGACAGGTTTCAATGGAACTGAAAGGCATTGCGGATATGCTTTGTACAAAAATGGGAATAACGGAACCATTGGAATCAGAAATCATAAAGGATAATGTTTGCGAGGTTGACTTAAGCGAGATTATAGAAAAGGCAAAGAGCAACATTGATTTGTCAGACATTACGCAGCCCATATCGGAAGCTCTTGAATATAGGCCTTTTTCAAAATATCCGGCGATAATAAGAGATATTTCTCTTTTTGTGCCATTGGACACGAGGATAGAAGAAGTAATGGACGTGATTGAAAACACAGGCGGCGAATTTTTGGTTGACACTGATTTGTTTGATGAGTACACGCCGGACACAAAGAAGAGTTTAGCCTTTCGTCTCATTTTTCAAAGTTTTGAAAAAACATTGACTGATGGGGAAGTGAATGAAATTATGGAAAAAATTATGAATGCCCTAGAGGCAAATTTACAATGGGAAGTAAGAAAGTAATAAAAAAACAAAAAAGCAATTACGAAGCTAAAGATATTTACGTTCTTGAGGGTCTTGAGCCTGTTCGTAAAAGGCCCGGAATGTATGTCGGTTCAACCGGGCCGGACGGTTTGCATCATTTGATATGGGAAGTGGCGGATAACGCCATAGATGAGGCCATGGCCGGCTATGCTAAAAATGTGGCCATAATTCTTTTGCCAAACCACAGGGTAAAAGTTGTTGACGATGGCCGCGGCATTCCGGTGGATACCCATAAACAAACGAAGAAATCCGCCCTTGAAACCGTTATGACTACGCTTCACGCGGGCGGAAAGTTTGGCGGGGATTCTTATAAAATCGCCGGCGGTCTTCATGGTGTTGGCGTTTCTGTTGTTAACGCTTTGTCAAAATATGTGAAGGTAGAGGTTTGCCGTGATGGTTATTTGTGGGTTCAGGAATACGAAAGAGGCAAGCCTAAATGCAAGGTTAAAAAAACGGAGAAATGCGATGGGTCCGGCACCTCCGTCACGTTTGAGCCGGATTCGGAAGTTTTTTTGGAAATGGCCGATTATGACTGGAAAAGGATTTTAACTCATTTGCGTCAGCAGGCATATTTGGTGAAGGGCTTAAAAATTTCCATAAAAGATCAGCGGGAAAAAGATGAGTCTTTGCATAAAGAACATCATTTTTGTTTTGAGGGCGGGGTTCGTTCTTACGTTTCTTATTTAAACAGGAATTTTGACACCATACATAATAATATTTTTTATGTTTCCAAAGAGTTACCTGAAGCGAATATGTTTTTAGAAATAGGACTGCAATACGCGGATGATTTACAGGATAGAGAAATGAGTTTCGCCAATAATATTTACACTCCCGAGGGCGGCATGCATTTAACCGGTTTTAGAACCGCTCTTACACGCACACTTAATGATTACGCCAAAAAAAACAATTTTATTAAGGAAAACGAGAGCGTTTTTACCGGCGATGATGTAAGAGAGGGTTTGACCGCGGTTTTATCTATCAAATTAAGAGAGCCGCAATTTGAAGGGCAGACAAAGGCAAAATTGGGCAATCCGGAAGCGCGTACCGCCACGGAAAGCGTTTTTGGCGAATCTTTTACTTTTTTTCTTGAAGAAAATCCTCAAGACGCGAAAGCCATCATAGAAAAAGTTATGCTTGCCCTTCGGGCTCGCAAGGCGGCCAAGGCGGCCAAGGAAAGCGTTTTAAGGAAGGGCGCTCTTGAGGGGTTAACCTTGCCGGGTAAACTGGCGGATTGCCAGTCCAGAAATCCTGAGGATTCGGAACTTTTTATTGTAGAGGGAGATTCGGCCGGCGGTAGCGCCAAACAAGGCAGAGATCGCCGCTTTCAGGCCATTTTGCCGCTTCGCGGCAAAATTATGAATGTGGAGCGCGCCAGATTTGACAAGATGTTTTCTTCAAAAGAAATTAAGGCGCTGATTATCGCTTTGGGCACTGCCATAGCGGAGGAGTTTGATTTGTCAAAACTGCGTTATCACAGAGTAATTATTGCTACCGATGCCGATGTGGACGGAGCTCATATCCGCACCCTTCTTCTCACTCTTTTTTACCGTTACTTAAAACAGGTTATTGAGGGGGGCTATTTGTATATCGCCCAGCCGCCGCTTTATAAAATTCAGTCGGGTAAGACCGCGCGTTACGCCTATGATGACGCGGAGAAGGAAAAAATATTAGAAGAAATGAAGGCCGTTAATCCGATGATTCAGCGCTATAAAGGTCTTGGTGAAATGAATCCTTCTCAATTATGGGAAACCACCATGGATCCCGCGAATAGGGTATTGCGCAAGGTGAATATAGATGATGCCGAAAAGGCCAACCGCACGTTTGATGTTTTAATGGGAAAAGAAGTAGAGCCGAGAAAACTTTTTATTCAAACACACGCCCAAGCGGTGGAGAATTTGGATATTTGATGTTATAATAAAAATGCGGGGCAGGTAGGCCTGCTGCGTCTGGCTCCAACCGGCGAAGGGGTTCGAGTCCCCACTCCGCTCCAAGTTCTTTGAAAATTAAGTAGACCAAAAATGCCAGAGAACGGTTCTCTGGCATTTTTATTTTTATCTTATGGAAAATCCGTCTCTTTTTTTAAGCTGAACGTTTTTGCCGATAAAAAGTAAAAGCAAGGTTCCGAAAAATGAAAGTATTCCGCTGATAATAAAGATGGGTGCGAAGCCGAAATGTTCCGCCACGAATCCGGCCAAAAAGCCGGCGCCGGCAATACCGAAACCCACGCTAGAGTTTGATATGCTCCACTCCATATTTTCCCGGTATTTGTCTATATGCCGGGAAAAGAAACCGTACCACGGAGTAAATGCCAATGCTCCGCCAACGCCCATAAATACTTGAATTATATAAATGTGATTAGGTGTTTGCGCCAATAGGTAGGTGAATTGCAGGCCGGTAATAATGAAAAAACCGGCAAGCATTGAATAAAAATCGTCGTATTCTCCTCTTTTTTTGTCCAAAAAATAGGCGATAGGCAGACGCAGAACGGATTTGGTAAACCAGTAGATGGCCGCCGCTGTTCCAACCAGCTGAACGGTTCCGCCGGTTATTGATTCTACGAGAAAAACCGCGAATATCGGATCCATAAAACCGACTCCCACATGAAAAATAAAATCGGAAGCGATTAAAACACGGATAATTCGGTTGATGCGAATCATGTTTACTTTTTTTCTTCAACTTCTTTTTTAATATGTTTTATAAAATCTTTTATGTTCATTTGCCCCTCATCTCTCTTGCGTGACCTTACGGCCACCGAATTGTTTTCTCTTTCTTTTTCTCCAACTATCAAAATGTAGGGAATTTTTTGTTTTTGACTATTTAGAATTTTTTTACTCAAAGTTTCATTGCTTGAATCAATTTCCGCGCGAAGAGCGGCTTGCTTAAATTCGGCTAAAACTTTTTGACCATAATCATTAAATTTTTCACTTATCGGAGTTACAAGCGCTTGAACAGGGGATAGCCATATCGGCAGGCTGCCTTGATAATATTCCAAAAGCATAGCCATTGTGCGTTCTAATGCGCCGATAGAAGAGCGGTGGATAATCATCGGCCTGTGTTTTTTACCGTCCTGCCCTTCGTAGATTAAATCAAATCTTTCCGGCAGGGCAAAATCAATTTGAATGGTAAAAATAGTATCTTCTTTTCCGAAAACATTTTTCATTTGTATATCCAGTTTTGGGCCGTAGAAAGCGGCTTCTCCCTCGGCTTCTTTGTATTCCAGTTTCATCTCGTCAAGAATTGCTTTCATTGTTTTTTGGGATTCTTCCCATGCTTTTTTGTTGTCTATGTATTTTTTCTTGTCCTTCGGATTCCATTTGGAAAATCTGTACCAGTGATTTTTGAAACCCAGGCATTTCATTACGTATTGGATCAGGTCTAAAACATTTTTAAATTCCTCGCCCAGTTGTTTCGGCGCGCAGAAAATATGCGCGTCGGCCAAAGTAAATTGCCGTACTCGTATAAGCCCGTGCATTTCTCCTGTTTGTTCATTTCTGAAAAGTTCGGCGAGTTCGGCGTATCGCAGGGGGAGCTCTTTATAACTTCTTGGCCGGGATTTATAAATTATAAAATGGTGCGGGCATGTCATCGGCCGCAAGGCCATCTCTTCATTTCCTACGTTAAAAATAAACATGCTTTCGCGAAAATGGTCCAAATGCCCGGAGATTTTATAAAGTTCGGTTTTTGCCATCACGGGTGTTTCCGTGTATTGGTATCCTCTTTTTATTTCTTCTTCCTCAATAAAATTTCTAAGCGCGCGTTTTATGGTGGCGCCCTTAGGCGTTAATAAGGGCAGTCCGCGGCCCACAATGTCGCTTTGCACAAAAAGGTCCAATTCTTTTCCTAGTTTTATGTGGTCTTTTTTCATAATTTTATTTCTCTTATCTCTTCACAAATAATATTTGGTTCGTCGTTTCTGTGGCTTAATCTTCCTCTTATTATAACACATTTATTTTCTTCCAACAGATGGCCATAGTCGTTTAATGTCTTCGGGAAAACCACCGATTCTATGCTGTCGGTTAAATCCATAAATTTTATAAAGGCCATCGGCTCTCCGTTTTTGGTCATGATTTTTTTTATTGCCTCGGGCATGGCGGCGAAAATAACCGGTGTTTGCCTTATGAAAGTTTTGATTGTTTTAATGTTTAGTTTGGCATTTTTCAGTCTGCTTCGGTATTTATCCAGCGGGTGGCCGGAAATATAGAGACCGAGAAGTTCTTTTTCAAGTTTTAGTTTTTCTTCAAGCGCTAAGGGTTCTGTCTCTTTCAGTCTTAAGCCGGGAGTTTGTATTGCGTTTTCGGCCGCGGAAAAAAGTGAAGATTGGTTGAAGTTTTGGCTTTGCTTAGTTTCTTTGTGGTAGGCCAGTATTTTTTCTAAGTTGAAAAGCAACTTGTTTCTTTCTTCAAACCCGTCCAGGGCGCCCACTTTTATAAGGGATTCAATTGATTTTTTGTTTAAATCGCGCGATTGTATTCTTTCCAGAAGATTTTCAACGGAGGTAAAAAGGCCGTTGGCTTTTCGTTCGTTTACTATATTTTTTATTATGTTTTCACCCACGTTTTTTATTGCGGATAATCCAAAGCGAATGGCCTGCCTGCCGGCAGGCAGGGCTCGCTGCTCGCCTGTTTTTTCTGGATTGACCAGCATAAAATCACCGAAACTTTCATTAATATCCGGGGGCAATACTTTTATCCCCATTCTGTTGCATTCACCAATAATTTCAGAGATTTTGTCCGTGTCGCCGGCCTCGGCGCTAAGCACCGCCGTCATAAATTCTCCCGGATAATTTGCCTTGAGGTAGGCGGTTTGATAGGCCACCATGCCGTAACTGGCTGCATGCGCTTTGTTGAATCCGTAGCCCTTAAAAGGGTTAAATAAACGCCACAATGTTTCTGCTTTTTCTTTTGAAAGATTGCCGTGTTTTTGGCACCCTTCTATAAATATTTTTTCTTGTTTGGCCATTTCCGCCGGAATTTTTTTACCAATCGCTTTTCTAAACTTGTCCACCGTCCCCCAGTTATATCCGGCTAATTCCATGGCGATTAAAAGCACATCTTCCTGATAAGTTACCACGCCGTAAGTATTACCCAATATCTTTTCAAGCCGCGGGTCCAGATAACTTACGGGTTCTTTGCCGTGTTTCCTGTTGATATAACTTGGAATGTTTGCTATTGGTCCGGGCCTGAAAAGGGCAATCATGGCCATGATGTCGGCAATATTGCTGGGTTTTAATTGTTTCAAGTATTTTGTCATACCGCTTCCTCCCAGTTGAAAAAGTCCAATTGTGTTTCCGCGGGCCACGAGTTCAAAACTTTTTTTGTCATCAAGCGGAATTTTATCCAAATTAATTTTTTCTCCGCGAAGTTTTTCAATTAGATCCACGGCGCGGCCTAAAATAGAAAGATTGCGGATTCCTAAAAAATCAAATTTTAAAAGTCCCACATCCTCCACTGCGGCCATATCATATTGGGTGATTATTTTGTCACCGTTTGGTTCGCGTTGGAGGGGAACATGGTTGATAAGTTCATCCGGGCTGATAACCACTCCGGCCGCGTGTACTGAAATATGCCTGGCTGAGCCTTCTATTTTTTGCGCCAGGTCTAAAATTTCTTTTGTTTCACTTTCATTTTCATAGGCATTTTTTAATGCGTGGTTCATTCCTATCGCTTTTTTAATACTCATGGGAAAGCCTTGTGAACCGAAGGGAATCATTTTTGCGATTCTGTCGCCGATAGGATAGCTATAGTCTAAAACTCTTGTTATATCTCGCACTGAACCTCTGGCCATCATTGTTCCAAAAGTCCCGATTTGCGCCACCTTATCAAGTCCGTATCTTTGTTTGGCGTATTCAATAAGTTCATCCCGTCTGTCGTCGGCAAAGTCCATGTCAATATCGGGCGGAGAAGGCCGGTATGGATTTAAAAATCTTTCAAAGGGCAAGTTGTATTTTAACGGGTCTACATTGCTGATACCGATTAGGTAAGAAACAAAAGAACCGGCGGCCGAACCTCGTGTGTTTGTGATTATGCCCCTAGCCTTGGCGTGGTTTACAAAGTCGGCAACTATTAAAAAATATGGAGCATACCCTTTGTTATTAATAATTCCCAGCTCGTAATCAATTCTTTCTTTTGCTTTTTTTAGATTTTTTTTATCTTCAAAAAAGCCCGAAGATTTTAGTCCGGCCGCTGTTTTTTCACGCAAATATGCTTCCGCGTTTTTTCCTCCGGGTATTTCGAATTTTGGAAAAATCCATTCGCCAAGGTTTAATTCCACGTTGCATTTTTCCGCTATCTTTACGGTGTTTTCAATGGCTTCCGGGACATCCTTAAAAAGGGAAGCCATTTCTTCCGTGCTTCTGAAAGAATAGTCGTCGTTTTTCATTGTGAGTCGGTTGTGATCTTTCATTAAACTGTTTGTCTGAATGGCGAGCAGCGCGTCCTGCGCAGCAGCGTCTTCTTTTTTTAAGTAATGAATATCTTGAGTGGCGATGACGGGTATATTCATTTTTTTTCCAAGTTCAACAACACGTTTATTTACTAAATCGTAGTTTGGCACGGTTGGGTGGTGCTGTATTTCAAGAAAAAATGAATCTTTGCCGAATATATTTTGGTATTCTTCCGCGGTTTTTTGGGCTTGTTCATATTTCTCGCTTAAAAGCAGGCGGGGAATTTCTCCACCCAAGCAGGCGGTGGAGGCGATTAATCCTTTTGAATATTTTGCCAGAAGTTCTTTGTCCATTCGCGGTTTGTAGTAAAATCCTTCAATGTGCGCCGCGCTGGTTAGTTTCAAAAGATTTTTGTATCCCTCCTCGTTTTTGGCGAGAAGAATCAGGTGATATGGTTTGGCGTCAATGCCGGCTTCTTTTTGCCGCATTCCCCGCGGAGCGATATATGCTTCGGTTCCAAGGATTGGTTTGATTTCCGCGGCAATTGCTTTTTTATAAAACTGTATAATGCCATGCATGTTGCCGTGGTCGGTCAAAGCAAGGGCCGACATTTTATTTTCCACGGCCTCATTAACCAAATTAGGCACCTTGGCCAGGCCGTCCAGAAGCGAGTAATGAGAATGAGTGTGCAGGTGAACAAACATAATTTTATTCTACAAAATTTTGGGTCAATCAGCACCCTTGACAGATTGATATAACTCTGCTAGTCTTATTTGAAACGGAACCTTGAAAGGAGGGAAGAAAGATGAAAAAACTTATTTTATGGGAAGCGGTGATGGCCGCAGTAACGCTCGGAGCTTTCTTTATATTTCTGAAGTTATTCTCTGTTGATTTTGCTGTTGTTGTTGCTGTTGTTGGTGCTGTTGTTGTTGCTGGTGATATAAATGCCCCCAAAAAATGGGTGGTTATTTCACTAGCAGTGGAAGCAATAATTGTTTTTTCAGTAATAGTTACCACCATTTAATTATTTTCTACCTCACTTTTGGCGCTGGCTCAATGCGGTTGGCGCCATTTTTTATTTTTATTATCCAACTGTTCGAGATCCGATCTCGAACAGTCACGATTTTATTTGCTTGCATTGCGTGTTAAAATACAAATAATGGTTAAGAAGTATATCGTGGCGATAGATGAAGCCGGCAGAGGACCCTTGGCCGGACCAATAGCCGTTGCGGCGGTAGCCGCAACGGCAAATTCAAAACTATTAAAAAACATTAGAGATTCTAAAAAACTTTCCGTTAAACAGCGCGAAGAATGGTTTGAGATTTTGAAAGATAATTTTGAATACAAGGTGGTAATGGTGGGGCCGCAAATTATAGACAGAATTGGTATTCAACGCGCCACCAAATTAGCCGTGGCGCGAGTTTTGCGAAAAATCTCTCGTGCTATAGAATTTACGATAGTGAGAGATATATCACGAAACAAACCTTTAGTTTTGTTGGATGGATTACTAAAGGCGCCGAAACATTATGAACAAAAAACAATTATTAGAGGAGACGAAAAAATTCCCCTTATTTCTGCCGCCTCTGTAATTGCAAAGGTGGTGAGAGATAAAAAAATGCGGCGGCTGCATCGTCTTTACCCCGAATATTGCCTGGATTGCCACAAAGGCTATGGCACCAAAAAGCATTATAAAATGCTTAAAAAAAACGGAGTTTCGGAAATTCATCGAAAAACATTTTTAAAAAATTTGTAATATTTAATTAATGAAAAAAAATTTGATTATAATAGGCGGCGGCTTTGCCGGGATTACTCTGGCAAAAAAATTATTAAAGACCGCCAGGGATAGGTTTTCAATAACCTTGGTTGATAAGAATGATTATCAGCTCTTTTACCCCGCGTTTTTTAAGGCGCTTGTCAGCAAAAAAAATTTGTCTGAGATTTTTAATGTCGTGGCAATAAAATTTGAACGAATTTTTAGTAAATCGGACATAAAGATTGTCAAAAGAGAAGTGAAAAATGTTTTTCCCGCCCAAAACAAGATTTTATTAAAAGAAGCCGGCCGCAATAAAGGGCAGAACAGACTGGATTATGATTACCTTGTTGTTGCCGCGGGCAGAGAGACCAAGGTGCCGGGTTTAACCTTTCAGTCCTTTGAAGATGTTTTGAGACTGAAAGAAAGAATGGAGAATCTTTTTAAAAACGCGGAGAAAAATAGCGTTATAGAAATTGTGGTGGTGGGGGCCGGGGCCACGGGCTGCGGATTGGTCGGTTTCCTTTCCGAATACGCGTGTGAGTTGTCTGTTAAACACAAATACTCCAAGAACCCGGCAAAATTAAAAATAGTTGACAGCCACGATTGTTTACTTGTCGGTTGTTCCGGCTGGCTTCAGGAAAAAGTTTCGCAATCTTTAAAGAAAATGGGTGTGGAGATTGTAACGCGGACCAGGTTTGATCCGGCTAAAGAAACGGCGCCTGTTGTTGTTTGGGCGGTTGGCGCGGAACCCGTGCGTTTTTTTGACGGCGAGATCACCGAACATTTGCGTTTAAGGGGCCAGAGCAATGTTCTTGTTTTAGAAGCCGTTACGGCGCAATCGGCCATACACCGCGCCAAATATATTTCGCGCGCCCTGATGCGGCTTTTGGATAAAAAAGAGTTAAAACCCTATGGCTCCAACAAGGATTACAACATTGTGGAATTGGGAGAAAAATATGCTTTCGCGGATTTGGGTTTTATAAAACTGAAGGGCAGGATGGCGCGCTGGGCGCATGAGTTGGCCCTTGTAAGATATTTAATTTCTGTTATGGGGATTTCAAAAGCGGTTAACTGGTTCAAAAAATACCGGGGGTTGTTACTATAATGGCACCAATGGAGTTCCCGGCACCGTAATTATAATAACAATAACCTCCACCCCCAGGACTTTTGGGAATAACACTAAGAAATCCGGCATTTACTAATTCCTGCATACTTTGGTCATAATATGTTTGTCCTTCGCAGGCGCCTCCGCCCGAAGTCATAGAAATGGGCGAGGACGTCGGATGTCCTTATACCCGCAACCGCTAGCAAATTTAGTTATAAATTGAAACGTCCACGCCAAGTTTTTCTTTAAGAACTTTTTTAACCTGTGCCATTTCGGCGTTTAAAATTTTGAAATCTTCTTCGTAATTGGTTAAACGTTGCAGGAAATTTTCCAAAAGATTGGTCAATTTGTCCAATTTTTGTTCAAATAAATCCATTCTGTGTTCAAAAGTGTCCATTCGTTTGTCTATTCTGGCCTCAAATCTGTCCATTCGTTCATCCATTTTCTGAAATTTAAAGTCCATTCGTTCATCCATTTTCTGAAATTTAAAGTCCATTGCCTCAACAACGACCGACTGATATACCCCCAGTTTTTTGTCTAAGGCCTCTTCAAGAGCTTTTTTTGTAATTTGTTCTACCATTATTTTATTTTACCTTAAAAATCAAAAAGTCAAAAGAGTTAGAATAATTTTTCCATCCATCCATCCAGCCAGGCCATGACTATACTAAAAAATATGACGACCGTCATAAAATTTAGCCATTAAAACAGGGCATTAGTCATTCAACGGAGCAGATTTGACTAATATTTTGATAATTTTGGCGACCATTTCTTCGGTTGATAAATTACGATAATTGAATCTGAATTCTTGTTCTTTCATATATCCCCAAAACCCTTCAATGCCGTTAATGTGGATTTTCTTGTTTTCTTTTTTCTTGAAATATTCCTTGTTTCCGTGATCAATTGTTTCGTGTTTGTATCCCTTCTTTTTTAATCCGTCATACGCCGTCCATGTGTCAGAATAAACATCGCTTTCAAGGACAATCTTCCCTTTGATGATTTTCTGCAAAGTTTTTTTGCCTGTATCTTTTACAAATTTGACATATACGGTTCCATTCCGCTGATATATTCCAAATACCGGCTGAAGCAATGTTTTAGCCCCTCTTCCACGCTTTACGGCATTAACCCTGCGCAGTTTTTCCCGTTTTTCACTTCTGCGATTTCTGATTGTGAAGAAACAGCGATGGACAAGTTTCTGCGGTAATTTGACTTCCTTTGCTGTCTTGTTTGCGGTAAAATCATAAACAAACCACCAGAGCAGTTCATACCAGATATCCAGCGCCAACCTTGATCTTGCAAGTTTTGTTGTTATTGTGTCGCCACAAGAGACAAACGCATACTTATTCACGTTCCGAGCGCTTAAGCGGTATAAAAATTATACAAGAAATTACACAACGACTTTCTTTATCCGTATATACTATAACTACCGACGACCGCATAACTTATAGCATATACGAATTAGAGAATTAGAGAAAATGTGTCATGATTGTAGAACAAAATATAGTTGCAGGACAAAATATGCGCAAAAAAGCGCAAAAAAATTTGTGTTCCGCCTTTGTTTATTGTAAAATTAAAAATTATGAATACCCGAAGAATTTATCTGGACCATTCTTCCACTACTTATTTAGACCCGCGGGTAAAAGCGGTAATGGAGCCGTATTGGATTGAAAAATTCGGTAACGCTTCCTCAATTTACGAAGAGGGAAGAGAGGCGAAGAAGGCCATATCTGACGCGCGTTTGAAGGTTGCCTCGGTTCTTAATGCCAGGCCTGATGAAATTGTTTTTATTGCCGGCGGCACTGAAAGTGATAATTTGGCGATTTTTGGCGCTGCCCGAAAAATCGGCAAGGGGCATATTATTACCACAAAAATAGAGCATCATGCCGTTTTGCATGCGTTTGAAAAATTAGTGAAAGAGGGTTTTGAGGCGGATTATGTAGACGTTGACAAAGACGGCATCGTGGATTTAAAACAATTTAAGGCGGCCTTAAAACCCGAGACTGTTTTGGTATCTATAATGTATGCCAATAACGAGATCGGCACGGTACAACCCATCACTGAAATTTCTAAAATAATTAGAAATTTCAGAAATTCTAAGCACTTAGCAGCGTTTCCGCTGCTTCATACCGATGCGGTGCAGGCGCCCTCCTATCTTGATTTGAATGTTGATAAACTGGGCGTGGATTTGCTTACATTAAACGCTTCAAAAATTTACGGGCCCAAGGGTATTGGCTGCCTTTATGTTAAAAGGGGAATAAAACTTGAACCTTTGATTTACGGAGGCGGCCAGGAAAGCGGACTGCGTTCCGGCACGGAGAATATTCCCGCGATTGCCGGTTTTGCCGAAGCATTAGAGTTGGCTCAAAAAGAAAGAGAGAATGAATCAGAACGGCTAAAAAAAATACGCGATTATTTTATAGAACAAATTTTAAAAAAAATTCCCGACACGGTTTTAAACGGCTCGCAAGAAAATCGGCTTCCCAACAATGTGAATGTTTCGTTTCTGAACGTGGAAGGGGAATCCATTGTGTTGTACTTAGACGCAAAGGGGGTTTCCTGTTCCACTGGCTCCGCTTGCAATTCGGCTAGTTTAGAGCCATCGCATGTGATAAGAGCCTTGAAGCGTTCCCATGAGTATGCCAATGGTTCTGTTCGTTTTACAACAGGAAAAATCACCAAGAAAAGCGATATTGATTACGTGTTGAAAGTTTTGCCGGATATTGTTAAAAAGTTGAGAGGTATTTCGGCGCTTTCTTGATTTCAAAATTGCTTTTCGCTTTTTTCGCTGCGGCGAAAGGGTTCGCCTGCGGGCTCACAACCCGCTCAAATGCAATTTTGAAATCAGATTTTTGAAAAATGACAAAAGATAAAAAACAAAAGAAGGCAAAGGGAGACGTGGGCGGGTGGTATTATTCGGAAAAAGTTAAAGACCATTTTTTTCATCCCAGAAATGTTTTGTTAAAAGACCCTAAGCCCGGCGAGTTTGACGCCGAGGGTGTTATTGGCGCGCCGATTTGCGGCGACGTGATGCGCATGTGGATTTCGGTGAGGCAAGGAAAAATCAAAAAATTAAAATGGCGCACGTTTGGGTGCGCCACGGCCATTGCCTCCACTTCGGTTTTTTCCGAAATGGCGATCGGTAAAACAATTGAAGAGGCGCTGAAAATCACGCCCCAAGATATAATAAAAGAACTAAGCGGCCTGCCGAAAGTAAAAATTCATTGTTCGGTTTTGGCCAACCAGGCGTTTAAAAAAACCGTTGATAACTATAATCTATAATATGTTATAATATCAATAATATGGATCCCGTTAGAGATTCAAAGTGTTGATTTCTACACGGGAATTGTAAATGTTTAGGTTATTGAATTATTGTCAAATTAATTTAAGATACGGAAACAAAAGTTTCCTATCTCTAACGGGATGGATCAATTAAATCGTTCACAGTTTATTTTATTGGTGCTTTTGGTGAGCTTCGTCACTTCTGTCGCCACAGGAATTGTTACGGCCACTTTGGTTAATCAGGCGCCTTCGCCTATTACCCAAACGATCAGCCGCGTGATAGAAAAAGCTACTCCTTCTTCAAATGGAGGCGGTGAAAAAGAGCAGAGTGTGATTGTTGTTACCGAAGAAGATCTGATTGTTAATATCGTGGAAGATGTTTCCTCGGCAGTTGTAAGCGTTATAGCCACCAAAGATATACCCGTAATTGAGCAGTATTTTATAAATCCTTTTGAAGAAGACGAGTTCTTTAGGGAATTCTTCGGTCCGGGTTTTGTGCCGGAGTTTAGTATTCCTCAATACCGCCAGAAGGGAACGGAAAAGCAGCAGGTTTCAAGCGGTACCGGGTTTTTTGTTTCAAAAGACGGCTTTCTTTTGACAAATAAACATGTCGTGTCTGATACGAAAGCGGAATACTCCGTTATCATGAACGACGGCCGGCAGCTACCGGCAGAAGTTTTGGCGCGGGACGCGATTCAGGATATCGCGGTGCTTCAGGTAGACGGCGGTGATTTTAATTTTATTCCCTTGGGTGATTCAAAAAAGGCAAAGGTGGGGCAAACGGTTATTGCCATTGGCAATGCTTTGGGAGAGTTTCAAAACACGGTTTCCACCGGAATAATTTCCGGTTTGGACAGAAGCATTGTTGCCACCGACGGACGAGGTTTAACCGAGTACCTGCAAAGAATTATTCAGACGGACGCCGCTATTAATCCGGGTAATTCGGGCGGGCCCATGTTAAATCTGAAGGGCAGGGTGATCGGTATTAATACGGCAATGGCGCAAGGCGCGGAGAATGTTGGTTTTGCTTTGCCCATTAATCTTGCCAAACGTGATATTGAAGATATTAGAGAGTTTGGAGAAATTCGCTACGCGTTTTTAGGAGTGAGATATCTGATAGTTACGCCTAATGTTAAGGAAGAAAAAGGTCTTTCGGTAGATTACGGCGCGCTTTTGGTTAAGGGTTCCGGCGGTGAAAATGCCGTGATGGACAACAGTCCGGCGGTCCGGGCGGATCTTAGAGAAGGGGATATAATTTTGGAATTTAACGGGACAAAAATTAGCCAGAAAATTACCCTTGCGGAATTAATAAATAATTCACGCGTGGGCCAGGTTGTAACATTAAGGGTATTAAGAGGTGAGGAAACGCTGGATATACAAGTAACTCTTGACGAAATACCGAAAACACTGTAAATTAGAAATTAGAAATTTTTAGATATGTTACCTTTTTCAAATTTTACGCAAAAAGCGCAAGAAGCCATTCGTAAGGCGCATGAACTGGGGATGGAAAGAGGCCAGAGCCAGATAGACACCTTGCATCTTTTGGCCGCCTTGGTTTTACAAGACGACGGCGTTGTTTTGTCAATTTTTGATAAGTTGGATGTGGATGTTAATTTTTTGACCGATTCCATTCTTGATGAATTGGAAGAAATCGGCCGTCACGGCGGCGTTATGCCAAGCATGCAGGTTTACCTCACGCCTGATTTGGGTAAGGCCATAGAGGCCGCCTATCGCGCGGCCCAGGCGCTCAAAAGCAATTTTATTTCAACGGAACATCTTCTTTTGGGTCTTTTGGATGTTTCCTCAAAAGCGCGGGAAATTTTGGCGCGCAATAAAATTGAAAAAGACGCGGTGTTAAATGTATTGAAGACCATTAGCGGAGAATATCGCGTGCATGATGTGCCGGAAGGAAAGAAATTAAGAATTTTAGAAAAATATTCCCGCAATCTCACCAAACTTGCCAAGGAAGATAAAATAGACCCGATTATCGGACGCGATGAAGAAATAAGGCGCATCATGCAGATACTTTGCCGTCGCACAAAAAATAACCCTGTGCTTATTGGCGAAGCGGGTGTCGGTAAAACGGCCGTGGTTGAAGGCTTGAGCCAGCGAATCGCGCAAGGCGAAGTCCCGGATTCTTTGAAAGACAGGGAGGTTTTTGCCCTGGATTTGGGTTCTTTAATTGCGGGTACAAAATACCGCGGTGAGTTTGAGGACCGGCTTAAGGCGGTGCTTAGGGAAATAGAACACGCGCAGGACAAAGTGATTCTTTTTGTGGACGAACTCCACACGCTTGTTGGCGCCGGAGCGGCGGAAGGCGCGATTGACGCTTCCAATTTGTTGAAGCCGGCTTTGGCGCGCGGAGAACTTCACGCCATCGGCGCCACCACTTTAAAAGAGTATCAAAAATATATTGAAAAAGACCCCGCTCTTACTCGCAGGTTTCAGCCTATTTATGTGGAGGAGCCGAACCAGGAAGACGCCGTCGCCATACTCAGAGGAATAAAAGAAAAGTATGAATTGCATCACGGTGTTCATATTACCGATGACGCTCTTAGGGCGGCGGTTCATCTTTCAAGCAGATATATCACAGACAGATTTCTGCCGGATAAGGCGGTGGACCTTGTGGATGAGTCCGCTTCGTCCCTGCGTTTGGAATTAGACAGTATGCCCAAGGAACTTGAAAGCGTGCATAAAGAAATAAGAAAACTGGAAATTGAGAAGGAGGCGCTTAAAAGCGATAAGAAAAGTTTGAAGTCAAAACAACATATTAAAAAAATAGATAAACAAATTAACGATTTGAAGGAAAAAATTTCTTCGCTTGAACTCAAATGGAAAAACGAAAAAGAAGCCATTACTTCCATTCGCCAACTAAAGGGCGATTTGGAGTCTTTGCGTTTGGAGGCTGACGCGGAAGAAAGAAAAGGCAATCTCACAAGAGTGGCGGAGATTCGTTACGCGAATATTCCTCAAATGGAAAAAGAATTAAAAAAACAGGAAACTAAACTTAAGAAGCTTCAAAAGTCCAGGCGCGTGCTCAAAGAAGAGGTTACTGAAGAAGATATTGCTGAAGTTGTTTCAAGGTGGACCGGTATACCCGTTTCTAAAATGCTTGAAACCGAGGTTGGTAAACTTCTTAAAATTGAAGAGGTTTTGAAAAAGCGCGTGGTTGGCCAGGATGAAGCGGTTGGAAAAATCGCGAACGCCATTCGTCGTTCACGCGCCGGTATTGCTGACGCGGAGCGGCCGATTGGTTCATTTATGTTCTTGGGGCCGACCGGTGTTGGCAAAACAGAATTGGCCAGGGCCCTGGCGCAGTTTATGTTTAATGACGAGCGCGCGCTTATTCGCGTTGATATGTCGGAATATATGGAAAGGCACACGGTTTCCAAATTGATAGGTTCGCCCCCGGGTTATGTAGGACATGAAGAAGGGGGCCAGTTGACCGAACTTATAAGACACAGGCCTTACGCGGTAGTGCTTTTTGACGAGATAGAAAAAGCGCATCCTGAGGTTTTTAATATTTTGCTTCAGGTATTTGATAATGGCCGTTTGACAGACGCGAAAGGCCGTCACGCCAATTTCAAAAACACTATTCTTATAATGACTTCCAATGTGGGTTCTGAATATGTGCGTCAGATATCCTCCATTGGTTTTTCGTCCGACAGCAAGCCAAAACAGGAGGAAAAAGAGTTAAGGGAACAAATTTACAAGGCGCTGGAATCCAGGTTCAGGCCGGAGTTTTTGAATCGCCTTGATGAAATTATTATTTTTAACAGTTTAACTACGGAGCATCTTAAAGAAATTGTTAAAATTCAAATGGAAGAAGTGGTCAAGCGTCTCGGGGAAAAAGAAATAGGGCTTACAATTTCGCCTGAATCCTTATCTTACTTTAGCCAGAAAGGTTTTAGCGCCCAATACGGAGCCAGGCCGCTAAGAAGACTTATCCAAAATAAAATTCTTAATACCGTTGCGGAATTAATCATTTCGGGTAAAATTGCGTCAGGAGACACGGTGAACGTTCATCTCAAAAAAGGAGAATTAACGGTTGACGCGATGGCCAAGAGAAAGAGAAGCGTTAAAAAAGAAAAATTAGCCGTTAGAACAGGATAATATTTTCTTGCACGGATGGCGGAGCGGTCAAACGCAACAGTCTGTAAAACTGTCGCCTTAACTGGCTACGGGGGTTCGAATCCCTCTCCGTGCATTTCTGTTTTTAAGTGACGGGGTGAAAATCCTGCTCTCCGCACCCCATGGCTTCAACTCAACGATGGTTTTTTTTCCCTACCATTCATTACTATTGCTTTTTTTCTTGTTTTGTGGTAATTTATGCCACAGAAAGATCAATTTTCAATATTTCAAGAAAAAGGAGGACGCGAGATGAGAACGATTTTAGTCGTTGATGACGAAGAAGAAATAAGAGAAATTCTCAAACAATTTTTTACCGACCTTGATTTCAATGTTGTCGTGTGTGAGAATGGCGCGCGCGCTGTTCCGCGAATAGAAGAAGCCGATATACTTGTTACCGATTTCAATATGCCGCCGGGTATAAACGGGGGTGAATTGGCTGAAATCGCGAAACAACAGAAACCCGGGATAAGGGTAATTATAATGACCGGGATTTCTTGGGATGTCCCGTCGGATCATTTGGCCGATGTTGTTATTGAAAAACCCTTCAACTTAGAAGCCCTGGAAAGGGCTGTAAAAGGGTAGGAAATTAAACTAAACAACTCAAAAAATACCCCTGATGGAATTATCGGGGGTTTTATTACATTGGGTTGATTTTTTGTCTGCTTTTGGCTATCCTTTTTATATATGAGCCAAGATAAATTAATAAAAATGATCTGCCAGGGTTGCAAAAGAATCAATTACTGGACAAGCAAAAACCCGAAAAAAGTTGAGCGTAAATTGGAGTTCAAAAAATTTTGCAAGTGGTGCAAAAAACGCACCGTGCATAAAGAGGGGAAGAAATAGGCGGGTATAGTGAAATGGCATCACAACAGTCTCCAAAACTGTTATTCTAGGTTCGAATCCTAGTACCCGTGTTTGCATAATTCGAATGCTTCTCTCGCGTCTTTAACCCATTTGGTTTCCGGAGCGTATTTTTTAAACCAAGTCATTTGTCTTTTTGAATATTGGACAATGGCTGTATTTAATTGCTCAATCATTTCCTCTTTAGAAATTTTACCACGCAAGTATCGGCTTAAATATCTATATTCAAGCCCCAAATCTTCCATTCGTTTCCAACTAACACCTTTTTTATGAAGTTGTTTTGCTTCACCCACCATTCCTTGTTTAATTCGCTTCAATAAGCGTTTATGAATTAATCCTTTTAGATTTTTGTCGTTTTTCTTGATTCCCAGCCATAAAATATCAAACTTAACGTCTTGCGATGACGTTGATATTGACGGTGTTAAATTTTTGTCATCGCAAGACGTAAATTTTGCAATTTCAATGGCGCGGATAAGGCGTCGTTTGTTTTTGGAGTCTATTATTTTTTTCTCCCCGCCTTCGCCAAGGCTTCGGCGGGCAAGCAATTTTTTTAATATTTTGTATAGTTCTTCACAACTTTTCTTTTCTAGTTCTTTGCGTAGTTTCCAATTGGGTGGAATTTGAGGGATTTTCATATTACCCAAGAGCGCGTGAATATAAAAACCGGTCCCGCCGCATATGATTGGTATTTTGTCTTTTCCAACGATTTCTTTTATCGCGTTTTCCGCCATTTTTTTAAAATCCATCGCGGTGAAAACTTTTTTCGGGTCTGCAGTACCCAGCAAGTAGTGTTTTATGCCCTTCATTTCTTTTTTGGTAATTTTGCCCGTGCCAATGTCCATTCTTTTATAAACCTGCCGTGAGTCGGCCGAAATTACTTCGCCGTTAAATTTTCGGGCAATTTTAACTGCCAGGCCGCTTTTACCGGAAGCCGTCGGCCCAAGCACAACGATAATTTTTTGTTTTTCTTTTTTGTTTGATAAGTTATTTAAAACATTCCATCTTCTTTTTTTCTCTTTGGCAGATACGTTGTCTTTCATTGTCGTGGCTGCCAGGGTGCCTGTCCTCGGAGAATATCTTGAAATATATGCCTTATCAAATCCTATCTGTTTAAATAAATTTACCGTGTTGTTGAATTGAGCGCGTGTTTCGCCCGGGAAGCCCACAATTACATCCGTAGATATTTTTATCTCGGGAATTGCTTTTCGTATTTTTTCAACCAGTTTAATGTAATGTTCGCGCGTGTAGTTGCGATTCATTTCGCGCAGGACTTCGTTGTCTCCGGATTGAACCGGTAGATTTATATATTTTACCGCCTTGTCGCATTTCGCGATCGCGTTAATCATTTCATTAGAAAAATCTTTCGGGTGAGGGGAGACAAAACGTATTTTAAAATTACCGGGAATGCCGTTTATTATTTTAAGCAATCTGGGAAAGTTCACTTTTTTACTGCGATAGGAGTTCACGTTTTGTCCCAAAAGCCAGATTTCTTTACGCTCGGTTTTAACCAATTTTTTTACCTCTTTAATTATTTCTTTTGCCGGTCGCGATCGTTCTCTGCCGCGCGTGAAAGGCACGGCGCAGTAGGTGCAGAAATTATCACATCCGGTCATAATCGGCACCAGGCCGGTGTTTTTGTTTGAATATATTGGTGTTTCATTAAAGTATTCATCGGGATGCCAGATTTCGCTTACTTTATCTTTTAGTTTTTTTCTGTCGGCGTCCAGAATACATCCTGTTAAAATTATTTTCTTCTTTTTATATTTATTTATCTTTGCCCAAACCCTGTCCATCGCGGATTGGCGCACGGAACAGCAGTTCAAAACTATCAACCCGGCTTCTTTTTCAGAAGCCGCTTTTTTATGCCCCAATAATCGAAGCCGGGCTTCGATTCTTTCAGCGTCCGCT
>PEZL01000026.1 GCA_002774055.1 Candidatus Tagabacteria bacterium CG09_land_8_20_14_0_10_41_14
CAGGAAGAAAGCCAGGGACGCAAGAAGGGTGGCCGACATAAAACAGATTCAGTTGGCCCTAGAAATGTATTTTGACTCGACAGGCCCAAGTAACACTTATCCTGGCAGCATCGCCGCATTGGCGCCTACATATATTCCGGTTGAACCGAAAGACCCCTTAACCGCTGTGAGTTATTCGTATTGCGGTATCAGTGCCACGGATTATCATTTGGGAGCCACTCTGGAGGATGCTAACAATAACGCGTTGGATACGGATGTGGATTTTACGTCCACAACTTGTGGTCTTACTGGCGGTACGGCTTTTAATGGAATCCTCGGCACATGCACTGCGGCAACCGGCGATGACCTTTGTTACGATGTGAAGCCGTAATTCAAGTCTGAAAACTCCTGTGGTATAATGAAAACATGCTTACGCATGTTTTCATTTTTGTTTTCGGCGCCGTTATCGGGAGTTTTTTGAATGTGGTTATCCTTCGTTATAACACGGGCGAGTCTATTTTTAACAGCCGTTCGCGTTGCTTTTCCTGCGGGAAAAAATTGGCATGGTACGAACTTTTACCCATAGCGAGTTTTTTAATTCAAGCTGGAAGGTGCAGAAAATGCAAAAGCAAGCTCTCTTGGCAGTATCCTTTAATAGAAACAACAACAGGATTGTTATTTCTCTTAATTTTCCTTAATCTATGGAAGTTGAACTCCCATAGTTTTCAAACTATGGGAGTTCAACTTCCATATATTTGGTTGTTGATTAGTTTGCTAATTGTAATCGCCGTTTATGATTTAAGGCACAAAATCATCCCCAATAAAATAGTATGGCTATTTAACATATCAGCGTTGTTATTTATTTTTTTTGATAATTGGAGTTTAGTTGAAAATTGGTCATTGAAAATTGAAAATTTTGCGTTTGATATCTTATCCGGCCTTGCGTTTTTTTCTTTCTTTGCTATTTTATGGCTTGTGTCTAAGGGAAAATGGATGGGTTTTGGCGACGCCAAATTGGCGCTTGGTTTGGGCTGGATTTTGGGGCCGGAAAAAACAATTTTGGCGTTTTTGTTTTCCTTTTGGCTGGGCGCTGTTTTTGGTATTTTTTTAATGCTCTTCAGGGGCAAAAAATACGGCATGAAAAGCCAGATTCCGTTTGGCCCATTTTTGGTTGCCGGAAGTTTGTTGGCTTTTTTTGTTAATATAAACATTATGGATTGGCTGTATGTATTATGAAAACATATTGTATGAACAAAAAACAAGTAAAAAAACGAATAGAAAAGTTAAAAAAATTGATAAATCATTACAGTTATCAATATCATGTTTTGGATAAGCCCGTTGTTTCTGACGCGGCCTGGGATTCTTTAAAAAAGGAATTGGCTGATTTGGAAAAAGAATCCCCCGAATTTATTACTCCGGATTCTCCCACACAGCGCGTGAGCGGAAAGGCTCTTTCCAAGTTTAAAAAAGTTAAACATGAGCAGCCCATGCTTTCTTTGCAGGACGCTTTTTCTTTTGAAGAAATCAAAGATTGGGAAACGCGCCTTAAAAGACTTACCGCTAAAAAGATTGATTATTACGCTGAACTGAAAATAGACGGTTTGGCTGTTTCTTTAATTTATAAAAAAGGAGTTTTGTTTCGCGGCTCCACCCGGGGAGACGGCCGCGTGGGCGAAGACGTAACCCAGAATTTAAAAACCATAAATTCTATTCCTTTGCGTTTGCGGGAAGAGGTTGACTGTGAGATTAGGGGTGAGGCGTTTATTTCTAAAAAAAATTTCAAAAGCTTTTCCAAAAAATACGCCAATCCCCGTAATTTGGCGGCCGGTTCAATAAGACAACTTGACTCCGGAATTACGGCCTCAAGGCATTTGGATTTTATGGCCTGGCAATTGCTTGGTGCGGATAAGCAGGACAAGGAATCTGAAAAATTGATAAAATTGGGCGTAAAACCCGTGCCGGGTAAATATTGCGGAGATTTATCCGTTGTCAAGGAATATTTTGAAAGCATAAAAAGAGACGAGTTGGAATATGAAATTGACGGCCTTGTGGTGAGCATAAACGACAATCATCTTATGAAAGAACTGGGTGTGGCCGGTAAGTCACCAAGAGGCGCCATTGCCTGGAAGTTTCCTTCCAGGGAAGCAACTACCATAGTGAACGACGTCAGAATACAGGTGGGCAGAACAGGGGTGTTGACGCCGGTCGCTATTTTAGAACCTGTGAAAATAGGCGGTGTAACGATTAGCCGCGCCACTTTGCATAATAAAGAAGAAATAAAAAAACTGGGTTTAAAAATTGGCGATACCGTGATAGTTGGCCGCGCCGGGGACGTGATACCGTATGTAAAGAAAGTTTTGAAAGAATTAAGAGCGGGCAATGAAAAAAATTTCGTGATGCCTTCAAAATGTCCCATGTGCGGAAAGCCGGTGGAAGAAGATAAGGGGGGCATTCTTTTTAAGTGCGTAAATCTAAAATGTCCGGCAAGACAAAGGAGGAGATTATATTATTTTTCTTCAAAATCCGCTTTTGACATAGAAGGGCTTGGCCCCAAAATTATTAGCGCGCTTTTGGATAACGATTTAATACAAGACGCGGCGGATATTTTTGATTTAAAAGAGGGAGATTTATTACCGCTTGAGAGGTTTGCGGAGAAATCCGCTGAAAATTTGGTGGAGGCTATTCAAAAGAGCCGAGAAATAACCCTGCCAAGATTGATTATTGCTTTGGGTATTCATCATGTCGGCGAAGAAACAGCTGCGGATCTGGCCGAGACATTTGGAAGCATGGAAAAATTTAAAAAAGCAGGGGAAGAAGAATTGACGCAGATACGGGATATTGGCCCGGTTGTTGCGCAAAGCATCCACGGGTGGTTTAATGATGAATATAATAAAAAATTTCTTGAAAGGCTGCTTGGCTGCGTAGAAGTGGCGCCTCAATATGTTCGCACCGGGAAAAATAAAAAATTTGCCGGAAAAAGTTTTGTGTTAACCGGTAGTCTGGAGTCTATGGCGCGGACGGAGGCGAAAGAGCACATAAGAAAATTAGGCGGAAACGTGAACAGTTCGGTTTCCAAGGAAACGGATTATGTGGTGGCGGGAAGCGAGCCCGGGTCAAAATATGCTCAGGCAAAAAAACTAGGCGTCAAAATTATAAGCGAAACCGAGTTTAAAAAAATGATAAAGTAAATTTTAAAAGTTTCGCGCTTGCTTTTTTAAAATCAAATAAAAAATTTTAGTAATCCTGTTTTTTGTTTGTGATTATTTTTGAGTGCTATTGTTTTGTTGGTGTTTTATCAAAACAAGATTATTTTTTCATAAAACAGGGTCTTTCCGACAAAAACTGAAATTTTTTATTTGATTTTAATTAAAATGATAAATAAAGAAGAAATAAGCAAATTAAGCTCTCTTGCCAGAATAGAAATTCCAACAGAGGAGATTGGGCAGGTTCAGGAACACTTGAGCAAGGTGGTGGATTTTATTTCCAAAATTAAAAAAGCGCCGGTAAAAGAAGGCGCTGATGAGCCGGAACATCGCAATGTATTAAGAGAAGATGGCAATGCCAATGAGGCAGGGAAATACTCGCCGGATTTATTGGGCCAGGCGCCGGAATTGGAAAAGGGATATGTGAAGGTGAAGAAGGTGTTAAAATAATTTTCAATTATCAATTTTTCCTGCTACGCGGGATCTCGCACAGCGAGACAATTATCAATCAATGACCAATTATCTAATTTTCAAATAGAAATAGTTGATAATTTAAAAATTGAAAATTATGACTAGGATAAATTTATCAGATCTAACAATAAAGAAAGTCCATGAATTGTTACAAAACGGCGATTTGTCTGCTCGTGAACTTTTGGAATTTTATGCTGAAAATATAAAGAAATACGAAAAGGATACGCATGCCTTTTTGGAACTTTTTGATGACGCTTACCAGCAGGCCGGGCGCGTTGATAAACAGATAAAAAGCGGTAAGGAAATACCCCTGCTTGCAGGAATTCCTTTGGCTGTTAAGGATAATATTTTAATAAAAAACAGGAAGTGTTCGGCCGGTTCCAGGATACTGGAAAATTTTACGGCGCCCTACGATGCCGCGGTGATAAGTAAATTAAAAAACGAAGGAGTTGTGTTTGTGGGAAGAACCAACATGGACGAATTTGCCATGGGTTCTTCTACTGAAAATTCCGCTTTTGGCCCGACAAAAAATCCTTACGATTCTACTCGTGTGCCGGGTGGTTCTTCCGGAGGTTCTGCGGCTGCGGTGGCGCGGCAATTTTGTTTGGGAGCCCTGGGTTCTGATACCGGCGGTTCTTTACGCCAGCCGGCCGCGTTTTGCGGCGTGGTGGGACTAAAGCCGACATATGGAGCGGTATCAAGATACGGCCTTATTGCCTTGGGTTCTTCTTTGGACCAAATCGGCCCTTTGGCAAAAAGCGTAGAAGACGCAGAAATAATTTTCAACGTTATCAGAGGCAAAGACAAAATGGATTCTACCACGGTGGATTCAAAAATTGTCTCGCTGTGCGAGATCCCGCGTAGCGGGAAAAATTCAAAAATTAAAAATTTCACGCTGGGTGTTCCCAAAGAGTTTTTTGAGATGAACGGAGAAAATAAAGAATTGGATAGAGGCGTTGTTGCGGCAATGGAAAACTCGATTGCTGTTTTAAATAAAACAGGTTGCGTTGTAAAGCAAATTAGTTTGCCCGCTTTTGAATACGCGGTAGAAACTTACTATATTATTATGTCGGCGGAGGCTTCTTCCAATTTGGCGCGCTATGATGGAATCAAGTATGGTTTTTCCGCCAAGGGAGAGAATTTGCTGGAGGTATATATGAAGAGCAGGGAGAATGGTCTGGGTGATGAGCCTCGCCGCAGAGTTTTAACCGGAACTTATGTTCTTTCCGCCGGTTATTATGATGAATATTACGGCATGGCGCAAAATGTTAGGAATTTTATGAGAGCCGCTTTGGTTGATAAGTTTAAAGAAGTTGATGTTATTTTATCACCCACTACGCCCACACTCCCTTTTAAAATCGGAGAAAAAGCGGATGATCCCGTGGCGATGTATTTAAGCGATATTTTTGACGGCGGGGCCAATTTGACCGGAATTCCCGCCATGTCTTTACCCGCGGGTTTTGCCAAAGTCGAAAACGGAAAAGAATTACCGGCAGGTGTTCAATTGATGGCTCCCTGGTTTTGTGAAGAACGATTGTTTGAGTGCGGAAAATTATTAGAAATTAGCAATTAGGAATTTCAATTTGTATGTATCTTAATATAGAATATTTTTATTATAAAATTTATAACTTTATTGCGGAGGGTTATAAATTCGCTACGGGTCAGGAAACTAATTTTAAGGAAGCAATTGGTGTGTTTGAAATTGTGTCTTTTGTGCTTTCCTTGGTTTTAATTATGGGTATTTTTTATAACGTCGTCTTTTTTATCAGGATAAGAAAGACTCATTTGTCGGATTTGGCCAAATTTATTTTTGAAGAAGTTCCGCCGGACAGGCGCGTAAGGTGGGAAAAGATTAAAAAATATTTGGATTCAAACAATGTTTCTGATTGGCGCTGGGCAATTATGGAAGCGGATGGTCTTTCGGAGGATATTTTAAAAAAAATTGGCTATCCCGGCCAAACTTTTTCCGAACGGCTTTCAAAAATAAAACCGTCGCAGTTTAAGAATTTGGATGATTTGTGGAGAGCGCATAAGTTCAGAAACAGGATAGCGCACAGAGGCG
>PEZL01000018.1 GCA_002774055.1 Candidatus Tagabacteria bacterium CG09_land_8_20_14_0_10_41_14
AAAGATTGGTTCGAACTTCCGTTTGAGCGGGCAGAAATTGTTTTTGGATTTCAAAAATCCGTATAAAATCGTTGCTTTTGCCGAGCCCCGCCTTTGGCGGGGCGAGGCAACAATCGCCCAAAATCCGAATTCTGAAAATTGGCGGAAGGAGAGGGATTCGAACCCTCGTGGGCTATTAACCCACCTGCTTTCCAAGCAGGCGCCATAGGCCGCTAGGCGATCCTTCCTAATCTTCCCATAATCCTAGTAGTTTTTTGAATTTAATTCCACTCTTATATTTTTTTATTTCCAATTCTCTTTTGCAAGCTTCTAACTTACTTTCATAATCTTCAGTAATCAATATTTTTATATACTCATTTGTTTTAATCTTGCGATTCTTTCCTCTATCGGCGGGTGGGTGGCGAATAATCCGGCGGCTTGCCTTATTGTTTTTCTCGGAGAAGCAAACCACAAATGATTGGTCGCCCTGTTGGCCACTTTAAGAGGCGTGTTATCTTTAGAAATTTTTTGCAAAGCGCCGGCCAACCCCTCCGGATAACGAGTCAAAAGCGCGCCTGAAGCATCGGCTAAATATTCCCGTTTTCTGGAAATGGCCAGCTGAATCAGCATAGTGGCAATGGGCGCTAAAATAGCCAAGGCAATACCTATAATCATAAAATATCCGCCACCCTGACGGCTGTTTCTGTTTCCGCCAATGCCTCCCCAAAAAAGAGAACGCAGAAAAAAATCCGACAAAAGCGCCACAAAACCCACCAACACCACAACCACGGTTGAAAGAAGCATATCGCGATTGCCAACATGGGACAATTCATGCGCCAGCACGCCCTCAATTTCAGACCTGTCCAGCCGCTCCAAAAGCCCGCGGGTAACCGCCACCACCGCGTGTTCAGGATTTCTACCCGTGGCAAAAGCGTTGGCTGCCGCTTCGTCTATTAAATAAAGTTTCGGCATGGGCAAGCCCGCGGTAATGGAAAGATTTTCCAAAATATTATAAAGTTCGGGATTGTCTTTTTTGTGAATTTCTTTTGCCCTGCTGATACGCAAAACAATCTTGTCTGAATACCAATAACTTATAAAACTCATCAAAACACTGAAAAGCACAAAGAAAACCAAAATCACCGGACTGCCGTAAATCTGGCTGAAAACCCAGCCAATGCCAATTACAACCACAAGAAAAATTGTGAATAAAAACCACGTCCGGCGTATATTAGATTCTTTGTGCTTATAAAGATTCACAAATATTTACGTCTTGCGGTTACGTAAATTTTAAAACCCCACCTTAACCGGCTCACGTTCCGCTTCGTTTTCGTGTTCAAAAAATTTCATTTTTGAAAACTTAAAAACGCCGGCAACCAGACGCGTGGGAAAAGTTTCAATCCTTATATTCAAATCCCGCACATTGGTATTATAGAATCGCCTGCTGGCCTGAATTTTGTTTTCTGTATCGGCCAATTCTCGCTGTAAATCCAAAAAATTCGCGTTGGCTTTTAAATCCGGATAATTTTCCGCCACCGCGAAAAGCGTCTTAAGCGTGCCGGACAAAATATTTTCTTTTTCCGCTTTTTCCTGAAGCTCGCCCGAGCCCGACATGGCTTCTGTTCTGGCCCTGGTTACGTTTTCCAAAACGTTTTTTTCATGCCGCATATATCCCTTTACAGTATTAACCAAATTAGGAATCAAATCATACCTGCGCTTTGTCTGCACATCAATATCAGAAAGCGCTTCCTGCGACCTTGTTCTTAAAACAACCAATCGGTTAAAAGTATAAATCAGCCAAAGCAATACAACACCAATAACTGATAAAATAATTATTAAACCTGTGCTCATAAAATTAATTTAATTTTTAATAATAAAAACTCTCTTTAATTAAAGCAGAAACGAGCCGTTTACTAGTGGCTAGCTAGTGGCTAATGGCTAGTGGCTAGTGGCTAGTGGCTAATCCTACATCATCCCAGGCATGCCGCCTCCCATTCCAGCGCCCATATCTCCATGGCCGTGCTCGTCTTTCTTTTCAGGCTTGTCCGCCACCACCGCCTCGGTAGTCAAAAGCATTGCCGAAGCGGAAACCGCGTTTTGCAAAGCCGAGCGCGCAACCTTCAAGGGGTCAATAATCCCCGCCTTTATCATGTCCGCGATTATGGTATCTTTATAGGCATCGTATCCAATGTTGGACTGCGGATGTTCTTCCGCCTCTTTTTTTATGGCGCTCACTATTACCGAACCGTCTTCGCGCCCCGTGTTTAAAACAATCTGCCTCAAGGGCTGCTCCACGGCTCTCAGCAAAAGATTAACACCGGTTTCAAATTCACGCGCAACATCCCTTGAGGGAGTTTTCAATTTCCCCTCCTTAATCTCTTTTGAAACGACGGCCGCGGCCTTGAGCAGGGCGGTGCCGCCGCCCGGGACAATCCCCTCTTCAATGGCAGCCTTGGTCGCCTCCTTAGCATCTTCAATTTTGAATTTTTTGTATTTCATCTCAGTTTCAGTGGCGGCGCCAACCTTAATCACGGCCACACCACCGGAAAGTTTGGCTAATCTTTCCTGCAATTTTTCCTTGTCAAAATCAGAGTCGCTTTTTTCAATCTGCACTTTTATTTGTTTTATCCTATCTTCAATGTCTTGTTTTTTACCTTTGCCGCCAACAATAGTGGTATTTTCTTTCGTGGAAATTACCCGGCGGCTGCTGCCAAGCATGTTAAGTTCAGTCTTGTCCAGTTTCATTCCCACGTCTTCAGAAATCACCTTTCCGCCCACAACAATAGCGATATCCTCAAGCATTTCCTTTTTCCTATCGCCATAACCCGGCGCTTTCAATGCCAAAGTGTTAAAGGTTCCCCTTAATTTATTTACAATAAGAGTGGCCAGAGCCTCACCATCAACGTCATCCGCGATTATAACCAATTCTTTTTTGCCTGTCTGGGCTAATTTCTCCAGCAAAGGGAGAATTTCATTTACGGAAGAAATTTTTTTGTCTGTTATTAAAATATTGCAATTTTCATAAACCGCTTCCATGCGCTCGGCATTGGTAATCATATAGTGGGAAACATAACCCTTATCAAACTGCGTTCCTTTCACCATTTCGCTTTCAATGCCGAAAGACTGGGATTCCTCCACGGTTATAACGCCGTCTTTACCCACTTTTTCAAAAGTGTCGGCGATAATTTCTCCGATTTCTTTTGATTCCGAGGAAAGACTGGCAACTTGCAAAATTTCATTACGGCTTTTAATCGGCTTGGCCATTTTCTTAAGCGCCTCCACCAAATGCCTGCCTGCTGTTTCAATTCCGATTTTAATTCCAACCGGATTCACGCCCATAGTGACGTATTTTAATCCTTCGTTAATAATCGCCTGCACCAAAACTACCGCCGTGGTGGTGCCGTCTCCAGCGACATCGTTTGTTTTTGTAGAAACCTCTTTTACGAGCTCCGCGCCGATATTTTCAACCTTGTCTTCCAATTCAATTTCCTTGGCAATGGTTACTCCGTCGTTTGTTATTTCCGGCGAACCAAAACCCTTAGCCAGCACCACGTTTCTGCCGCGAGGCCCAAGAGTAACTTTTACGGCGTTAGCCAAAGCATCCACGCCTCTTTTAAGCGCGAGTCGCGCCTGTTCATTAAAAAGAATTTGTTTAGACATATTTTTTAATTTTTAAATTCTAATTTTTTAATTTTTAAAAGCGAAGAAAAATAAATTTTGGAAATCGTAGGTGTGGACGCGCAAATTTGCGAAGCAAATTTAGGGATAAGCGATTTTCAAAATTTGATTTTTCGAAGTATTCAAAAAACTATTCTATAACAGCCAAAATATTTGATTCGCTTACAACGTAATATTCTTTGTCGTCCACTTTTATTTTTTCCGCGCTGAACTCCGGAAAAATAACAATTTGGCCCTTTTTAACAACGGGGCTTATTTTTCGCCCGTTTTCTGTAATTTTACCCGGACCCACCGCTACCACCCTGCCCCTATCTACTTTTTCTTTATCGGCCGTGTCAGGCAGCACAATTCCGGATTTGGTTTTCTGCATTCTTTCTTCTTCAGACAATGCTTCAACCAAAACCCTGTCGCCGGTTGGTATAATATTCAATTTCTTAACCATATTTTTATATTATATATTAATTTTTTAACTTTTTAAGCTTACCCGAGGTTTTTATTCTATTATAAATATTCTATAAAAACAACAGGTTTTGTCAAGTATATGTATAACCCCAAGGGTTAAAAAAAGAACCTTTTCAGGCCCTTCCTTCCCCTTGACCTTTTCAATGGTTGCATTATACTGTAAGATAACATTAAATAAACTATAAGAGATGAACTTTATTCTACCAATCATACAGATAATAATCTCCGTGCTTTTGGTGGGAGCAATACTGCTTCAGCAAAGAGGCTCCGGCCTTGGCGGCATTTTTGGCGGCGGAGGAGAAAGTTACCACACCAAAAGAGGTTTTGAAAAAATCCTGTTTACTTCCACAATTATTTTGGCCACGCTGTTTCTTCTGTCCACATTCGTGGCTCTCCTAATAAAATAATTAAACGCAATGCTAATATGCGAATTTCATGCGGATGATGCAAATTGCTAATTGGGAATTGAAATTAAAACTGGGCGTCAAAAATTTGTCCTTTCGGCTGAAAATAATTTTTCTGTCACTGCTTGCGATCTTTTTTATAAGCGGGCTTGCTTTGCTTTATCAAATAGACCAAAAAATCAGCATAGAGATTCCGGCGGAAGGCGGCGCGTTCAGAGAAGGCATTTTGGGCACGCCGCGTTTTGTAAACCCCGTTTTAACAATTTCCGACGCCGACAAGGATTTAACTTCTTTGATTTATTCCGGCCTAATGCGGCTTGGCTATAACGGTTTAATTCCGGACCTGGCTGAAAAATATGAAATAAGCGAAGACGAACTCTGTTATACTTTCACCTTAAAACCGGATTTAAAATGGCCCGACGGAAAACCTCTTACCAGCGATGATATTATTTTTACAATAAAACAAATCCAAAACCCCACGACCAAAAGCCCAAAAAGAGGAAGTTGGGAGAGCGTTAATATAGAAAAAATAGACGAAAGAATTATACGTTTCTGCCTGCAAAAACCCTACGCGCCTTTTTTGGAAAACACCACCACCGGCATACTGCCCTATCACCTCTGGAAAGACCTTCTGCCCGACCAGATGCCACTGAGCAATTTCAACATAGATGCCGTAGGTTCCGGACCCTATAAAATCAAAAACATATCCCGCAGCTCTTCCGGTATAATTACCTCCTACACGCTGGGACGCAATGAAAACTTCGCATTAGAAGACCCTTACATCAAAAAAATAATTCTAAACTTCTATCCGTCGGAAAAGAAACTTATAGAAGCGTACCAAAAAGGAGAAATAGACAATCTAAGCGCCCTGTCCCCGAAGGATATTTTGAAAATCAAAAAAGATACCTCCTCGCTCAATACTTATCTTTTGCCCCGTGTTTTTGCAGTTTTTTTCAATCAGGACAACGCCCCGATTTTCACCGACAAAAATGTGCGGCTGGCGTTAAAACTGGCCACGGACAAAGAAAAAATTGTGCGCGAAGTATTGGAAAATCTTGGAACAGCCATCAGCAGCTCCATACCGCCCGGAAGCTTCGGCGCGATAGAATTTCCAAACGAATTTGAAAATTTTGATGAGACGCAGATAGAAGAAGCGAAAAATCTTCTTTTCAAAGCCGGATGGAAATTAAACGACGAAGAACAAATCTTAGAAAAGAAAACAAAAAACGAAACAACAAAAATGGAATTTTCTCTTTCCACATCAAATGTTCCCGACCTTATTCAAGCGGCCAAACTGCTAAAAGAAATGTGGGAAAAACTCGGCGCTAATGTTAACATAAAAATATACGAAACCGGAGATCTGGAACAAGAAGTGATTCGCTCACGCGATTATCATGCTTTACTCTTTGGAGAAGTAATGGGCAGAGAACCGGACGCTTTCGCCTTCTGGCACTCTTCCCAAAGAAATGACCCGGGTTTAAACGTGGCGCTTTATGCCAATATCACAGTTGATGCTCTCTTGCAAAAAGCGCGCGCCACCTTTGACACAAAAAAACGCGAAGAAATTTATCGCAACTTTCAGGAAGAAATAAACAAAGACACACCGGCGGTATTTCTCTATTCTCCTTATTTCATATATTTAACAAAAAGTAATATCTCGGGAATAAACCAAAAATCTATCACCATTCCCTCGGAAAGATTCTCCCAAATTCACAAATGGTACGTTAATACCAAAAAAGTATGGAAAATTTTCAAAAATTAAAGCTCAAGAAAAAACCGCAGCCGAGAACACTTGAAGAAATGAAACCCGTTTTAAAAAATCCCGAAATAACGGAAAAAATCGGCTCCGATAAAATCATTTATGATGTTTTTCGGGAAGTTAAGTTTAAAAACCCCTTACGTTACGACATAACATTTATTTATCCCGTAATGCTAGGGGATGAATTGCCAAAAACATTCGGCCATTGCCACAAAAATCTGGAAATTATGGAGGTTGTTTCAGGAGAAGTTTTATGGTTTCTTCAAAAGCACGACAAAAACCCCAAAGTTATCAAAGAAGCCTATCTTATACACGCGAAAAAGGGAGAAAAAGTTATTTTTCCCAGCGACTTTGGAACAATCAGCATAAACCCGACGACAAAAGAAACAGTGCTTTCCAACTGGATGAACTCGGAAACGCAAAGCAATTACGAATTCAATAAACAACTAGCCGGGGGCTGTTACTATTTTCTTGACGGCGGCAAATTGGAAAAAAACCAAAATTACGAAAAAGTGCCGGAACTAATAAGACTAAAACCCAAAGAACTGCCGGAATTCGGCATAACTTTTAAAAAACAACTAATCAATTACCCAATCAAAAACCTGAAATTTTTAATCGACACTAAAAAATACGAAAACATTTTAACTATCGAAAAATGCTACACTAAAATCTAGCCGAGATGGCGGAACTGGTATACGCGTACGGTTCAGGGCCGTATGCCGCAAGGCTTGGGGGTTCAACTCCCCCTCTCGGCACTATGACAAACAACAAAATAAGAATCATTCCTCTCGGCGGAGTGGAAGAAATAGGTCGTAATATGACCGTTGTTGAATATTTCCCGGATGGCGACATTGTGGTTATTGATGCCGGCCTGCAATTCCCCGATGAAAACACGCCGGGTATAGACTACATACTTCCCAACCCCGCCTATCTGGAAAAAAGAAAAAACAAAATCCGCGCTCTTGTTTTAAGCCACGGCCATCTGGACCATATAGGTGGAGTCCCCTATCTCATGAAACAACTGGGAAATCCCATTATCTATACCACACGGCTAACCAAAGCGATGGTATTAAAAAGGCAGGAAGAATTTCCAAACGCTCCCCATCTGGAAATCAGAGAAATACAATCCGGAAAACAAATAAAACTAAGCAGGGCTCTTGGTCTGGGGTTTTTTGAAATCACCCACAGTATCCCCGACGCCATTGGTACCATAGTAAAAACTCCTTTGGGTAATATTATTTATCCTGGTGACGCCAAAATAGAACATGACAAAAGCGGAAAACTAATCGGGATCAAACAATACGTTGAACTGGGCGAAAAGAAAAATTTGGCGCTGCTTCTGGAAAGCACCAATTCCGAAAAAGCCGGCTTTTCCATCAGCGAAGAAACTGTTTCAAAAAACCTGGAACAGATATTCAAAAAAGCAAACGGAAGAATTATCGTGGGAACTTTTGCCTCACAAATTGAAAGAATCGTAAGAATGATAGAAATTGCCGAACGTTTAAACAAAAAAGTGATCATTGACGGCTTCAGCATGAAAGTAAATTTGGAAATATCCAAACAACTCGGATTATTCCGCCCCAAAAAAGACATCTTGATTTCTGTCAAAGAAATCGGCAATTATCCGGAAAACAAAATATTTGCCGTTTGCACCGGCTCTCAAGGCGAAGAATATGCCGCCCTAATGAGGATTGCCGGAAACAAACACGCTCATATCCGCCTCCACGAAGGAGATACGGTAATACTCTCTTCGTCCATCATTCCTGGCAACGAAAAAAACATCCAAAATCTGAAGGATAATCTCTCAAGACAGGGCGCGAAAATTATCCATTACGAAGTGGCCGACATACATGCCAGCGGACATGCCTATTCCGAAGAACTAAAACTCATAACTCAAATGCTAAAACCTAAATTTTTTATTCCGGTTCATGGATATTATTTTATGCTAAAAACAAACGCTGACTTAGCTTTATCCGTGGGAATACCCAAAAAGAACATTGCCGTACCGCAAAACAACGGCGCAATAATAGAAATAGACAAAAACGGCATAAAAACACTAAAAGAAAAAGCGCCTGCCAGCTACGTAATGGTAGACGGCCTGGGCGTGGGGGATGTAAAAGAGATTGTAATGCGCGACAGACAAATGCTGGCCCAAGACGGAATTTTTGTAATCATTGCCGCCGTTGATTCTCAAAAAGGAGAAATAAAAGGCTCGCCCGATATTATCTCCCGTGGTTTTGTATACCTTAAAGAATCACAAGATTTACTTAAATCGGTACGATACATTATAAAAGAAATAGTAAAAGAATGCGGACAAATGCACCCCATAAATGTCAGTTTGATTAAAGACAGAATAAGAGAACGGATCGGCAATTTTCTCTTCAAAAAAACCAAACGAAGGCCAATGGTACTTCCGGTGGTGATAGAATTCTAATTTAGAAAAGAAACCAGTTCTTTTTTCTTTTCCTCCATCAACGCCTCGCTTTTCGCCTCTATCACCAGCCGCATCAGCGGCTCGGTATTAGACGGCCGCAAATTAAACCACCAGCCCGTCCCGCCGCCGGCGGGATCTTCAAATTCAATCAAAATCCCGTCTTGCAAATCTTGTTCAACGGACGAATATTTATCTTTTATTTTTTCTAAAACACCTCCCCATTCTTCCCTGCTCTTCAATGACAAATTAATTTCACCCGAATGAAAATATTTTTGAAAAGGTTTTACCAATTCAGAAATATTTTTACCCTCATTTTTATCCATTGCTTCCAAAAGCTTCCTCAACGCGAAAAACGCGGAATCGGAATAATATAAATCTCCAAAATAGTAATGACCGGAAAGTTCCGCGGCAAAAACGGCATCATTGTTTCTCATTGCATTTTTAATATAGTAATGTCCCACCGGCGCGCGAACAACCTCAACACCCTTGGCAGCAAAATAATCTTCCAAAAATTTAGTTGAAATAATATCAATGATTACTTTCTGTCCTTTTTGGACGATACCATCGGCAATTATTCCGCCAACAATATCTTCTCGTATTTTTTCGCCATTTTCGTCAAAAACATAAAGACGGTCAGCGTCAAAGTCAAAAGAAACCGCTAAATCCGCGCTCATGCCAACCCGCTCAACGCGCAATTTATCCAAAAAGCGGGGCAAAAAGAGTTTTGCCGCACCCCCGCCATCATCAATTTTTATTTTTATTTTTCTTTTTATTCCAAAATCCTTCAGAATTTCTTTAAAATAATCTTCTGAAATATCCTTCTTCTCCGTTTTCCCTTTTTTGTTTTCAGCAACCTTAAAATTTTCGGAATAAAAATTTTTGAGCTCTTCTCCGCTTACGGGTACGCCTCCTTTTTTAACAAACTTCACGCCGTTATAATTAAGCGGATTATGAGACGCGGTAATCATCGCTCCGGCGTCAGTATCCAGGAAAGAGGCGGCAAAATAAAGCATCGGTGTTGTAACAACCCCCAAATCAATAACATGACAACCGAGATTCTCCAACCCCCCAACAAAAGATTTACAAAGAGAATCCGAAGAATCGCGCGAGTCCCGGCCCACCGCAACTTTTGAATCCGAATTTCTCAAATAAGAAACGAGGGCGATTCCTAAATTATAAAAAACATCTTCGTTGAGCTCATCAGGATACATGCCCCTTATGTCATACGCCCTGAATATTTTTTCGTTGATTTGCATTATCAACTATTATAACATTAAAAAATGCGCATAGGTATCGTAGGCCTGCCAAACGTGGGCAAATCAACTCTTTTCAAAGCCCTGACAAATATACAGGTAGATATAAGCAACTACCCCTTTTGCACAATTAATCCGAATATCGGCGTGACCCGGGTACCCGACAAACGGCTTGAAAAAATCGCCGACATAGTAAAACCGGAAAAAATAATTCCGGCCGTAATTGAATTCGTAGATATCGCGGGGCTGGTAAAAGGAGCGCACAAAGGAGAAGGACTTGGAAACCAATTTTTATCGCATATTTATAATGTAGACGCGATTTTGCTTGTTCTCAGGTGCTTTAAAGACGCCAAAATCACTCATGTTGAAAGCGAAATAAATCCCGAGAGAGATTTCAATATTATTAAAGAAGAATTATATTTAAAAGATCTAGAGTTGGCAAACAAACCACAAATAATCATTTGCAACACAAAGGGCGAAAAAGATAACGCCGTTTTTGAAAAATGCAACATGGAAATTGATTTTAAACTAGAACTCGAAATGTCAGAGATGAAAAAAAACGAACTTGAAGAATTGGAGATTAAATCAAAAATTCCCGACCTAATAAAATTGGCTTATCAAACACTGGAACTTATCACTTTTTATACCGTAAAGGGAGGCAAAGAATTACGCGCTTCTTCTCTAAAACAAGGTGAGACCGCGCCGCAAGCCGGCAGACGGATTCATGGTGATTTCGAAGAAAAATTTATCAGGGCGGAAGTAGTCGCCTGCAAAGATTTCATCAAAATGGGTGGCTGGGCCGGCTGCCGCGAAAAAGGCCTTCTTCGCACCGAAGGCCGCGACTACATCGTCCGCGACAACGATATCCTGGAATTCAAAATCTAAGGTTGCATATTTAAAAAGGTATTGCTAATATACCTTATATGCCGGATGGCGAAACAACAATATATGAAATTGCCTATCTTTTAAATGATGAATGCGGGGAGGAAAAAACCCTGGCTTTTGCTAATAAACTAAGAGAAGCAATCGCGGACAAAGAAGGACTGATAATATCAGAGGGGACGCCCAAAAAACAACCCCTTGCTTATCCAGTCAAAGAAAAAAACGTAGCCATTTTAAATTGGGTAAAGTTTGCGACAGAGCCGCAATTTCTTGAAGAAATAGAAGAATTACTTAAAAAAGACACAAATATATTAAGATTTCTTGCGACAAAAAAGAGCAAAAAAGAAGAGGCGGCAAAGAAACCCATGTTCAAACCCAAAAGTCCGCTTTCTCAAACAACAATGAGCAAAACCGAAAAACAAAAAACAGAAGAAGGACAGGAAAAACCTGCGATAAAAGAAGAAGAAATTGATAAAAAATTAGAAGAATTATTAGGCGAGTAACATAAACAACATAAACTATGAATCTCAACAAAGCGTTAATTATAGGCAATTTGACAAGAGACCCTGAACTGCGCACCCTGCCTTCAGGCAAACCAGTGGCTTCTTTCGGCGTGGCCACCAACAGAACTTGGAAAAACCAAGCGGGTGAAAAACAAGAAGAAGTGCAATTCCACAACATTGTTACTTTTGGCAGGCAGGCGGAAATCGCAAATCAGTATCTCAAAAAAGGCTCAATGGTTTTTATAGAAGGCCGAATACAAACCCGAAGCTGGGACGGGCAAGACGGAACAAAAAAATACAGAACGGAAATTGTTACGGAAAGGCTGCAATTGGGCCCGAGAAAAACCGGCGGCTCATCCGCCCCCGCCGAAAAAAAACAACAGGAAGAAGCATCCCTGGACACTATTGAATATCCGGAAGAAAATAATAATCCGGAAGATATACCATTTTAAAAACCATGAAGCATTGTTATTTTTGCACAAACAATATAAAGGCGATGGATTACAAAAACACCGAAACTCTTAAAAAATTCGTAGACAGCCGCGGTAAATTACTTGGGAAAAAAGAAACAAATCTTTGCGTCAAACACCAAAGAAAATTGGCGCAAGCGGTAAAAAGGGCGCGCTTTCTGGCATTATTGCCTTTTGTGGAATAATTTTTTATCCCGTTAGAAGACCCCGTCCCTCCGTGGGTAAAGATGATATTAAAAATATTACTTTCTTACAGAAGACGCGAGGTTTAATACACCATGTCTTCTAACGGGATTTATTTATTTTATTTATTTAAGAAATTCTCTTAACTGCTTAGACATCTCCTGAACTATTTTGGGGTTTTCTTTCAAAAAAATCCTTGTTTTGTCATAGCCAACGCCTAATTTTGTGCCGTCAAAACTATAAGAAGCGCCTGCTTTTTTAACAACGCCAAATCTTTCTCCCAAATTAAGCAATTCGGCCGACCTGGAAATACCTTCGTTATAAATTATGTCAAACTCCGCTACTTTAAAAGGCGCAGCCACCTTGTTTTTTACCACCTTTACCTTAACACGGCTGCCAATCACCTCATCTCCTTTTTTTATCTGCGCTATTCTTCGCACATCAATTCTTACAGAGGAATAAAATTTTAACGCCCGACCGCCCGGCGTTGTTTCCGGATTACCAAATATCACGCCTATCTTCATTCTAATCTGGTTAATAAAAATAATTATGGTTTTAGACTTCGCGGCAATCGCCGCAAGTTTTCTCAATGCTTGAGACATCAGGCGCGCCTGAAGCCCTATGTGCATATCTCCCATTTCACCTTCAATCTCGGCCCGCGGAGTAAGCGCCGCCACGGAATCAATCACGATCGCGTCCACCTTGCCGGAACGCACTAATCCTTCCGTTATTTCCAGAGCCTGTTCGCCAGTATCCGGTTGAGAAATTAAAAGGTCTTCAATCTTAACGCCCAATTTTTTGGCATACTCCGGGTCCAGCGCGTGCTCAGCGTCAATAAAAGCGCACAAACCACCTTTCTTCTGCGCTTCAGCAACGGCATGGAGAGCCAAGGTTGTCTTGCCCGAAGATTCGGGGCCGTAAATCTCCACCACCCGGCCCCGCGGGAAACCTCCAACACCCAAAGCCGCGTCCAAACCCAAAGAGCCGGTCGGTATCACATCCACATCTACCCTTTGCGCGTCTCCAAGTTTCATTATGGCGCCCTCGCCATATTTAGCCCTGATAGCGCTTAAAACATCGTCAATCTCCGCACCCATAGTTTTAGCGGTCTTTTTTGGTTTTGCCATAAAAATTATTTCAATATTACCTCTAATTTTTGTTTTTCTTCGCGTCCAAATTTATCTTCCGCGGTTATTTCAATAATATTGTATCCCCTTGCCAAAAGCAAGTTTTCTTCAAAATTACCAAAACTGTCAGACAACACCGGACAACCGTTCAACAGCACATTGGAAGTATTAAAAACCCGGCCTTTTATTAAAATCAAAGATTTTTCAAAAACACCTCCTTGTTCAGGACTTTCTATTACAATCTTTGGGCCTAAAAAATAAGCCCTTGTTTGATGAAAAAAATAAACGGATAAAACACCTGCAATTATTACAAACAAAGAAATTTTTAAAATAAAACGAGCATTATTTTCTATCATAAAAAATTAATTACATCTCATTATTCATCCCGTTAGTGGCAGATCGCGATTGCGATCGCGGCCGCTAACGGGATTCGCTTGGCCTTTCCACCAACACATCTCTCGGCCTTGAACCATCTTGCGGGCCAACCACCCTCCTTTCCTCTAACAAATCCAAAAGCCGCGCGGCGCGCGCGTAACCCACGCGCAGTCTTCTTTGCAAATAGGAAGAAGAAGCCTTGCCCGCCTGGATTACCAATTCTCTGGCATCTTCATAAAGAGCATCGTCCTCTTCGTCAGACTCGTTAACCCGGTCAAAAATAGAAGATTGCTCCACCTCACCGTTGGACAAACCCAAATCCGAAGAAGTAAGGCCCTCGTATTCATCAACGAGATAATCAACAACCTTTTTCACTTCCTTGTCTGAAACAAAAGAACCCTGAATGCGCCTCGGCTTTGAAGATTCATTTGATAGAAAAAGCATATCGCCGTTCCCCAACAACTTTTCCGCGCCAGCCATATCCAAAATCGTCCTGGAATCAACCTGTGAAGCGACCTGAAAAGCCATGCGCGTGGTAATGTTTGCTTTTATTAAACCCGTGATGACCTCCACCGAAGGCCTCTGGGTGGAAACCACCAAATGAATACCAACGGCGCGAGACATTTGAGCAAGCCGGACAATGGAAGCCTCAAATTCCCTTGGATAAGCCGCCATTATGTCGGCCAACTCATCAATAACAACAATAAGATAAGGCATGCTTTCGCTGGGATTTTTTTTATGATAAGAATCTATATCTTTCGCTCCGGCGGCCAAAAGAGTTTCGTATCGCCTTTCCATTTCACCCGTAACCCACTTTAAAGCCATGATAGCCTTTTTTGCCTCGGTAATTACCGGAGATAAAAGATAAGGCAAGTCATTATAAATACTCATCTCCACCCGCTTGGGATCTATAAGAAGGAGTTTCAATTCCCGCGGGCCGTGCCGGTAAAGAAGGCTTATTAAAATAGAATGGATTGCCACGGACTTTCCCGAACCGGTGGCGCCGGCAATAAGCAGGTGTGGCATTTTGGAAATACTGGCGTAAACAGGCCGGCCGGCCACATTTCTACCCAAAGCCAGAGTTAATGGTTTATCGCTGTTCTGAAATTCTTCTTGGCCAATCAATAAACGCAGACCAACAAGAGACGCTGACCGATTAGGCACTTCAATCCCGACAAGCGACCTGCCCGGAATAGGCGCTTCTATTCTGATAGGGTGCGCCGCCAAAACAAGAGCCAAATCGTTGTTTAAGGCGGTGATGCGAGACAGCTTTACACCTTCAGCCGGCTTTAACGCGTACTGCGTAATAGAAGGGCCTATACGAACCTCGGCCATTTCCACGCTAATGCCGAAATTTTGAAAAGTTCTTTTTATAATATTGGCGTTGGCCTTGATATCACCGGCAGAGGGCTTACCCTTATCGCTTTCCAAAAGATCCAATGGGGGCGGCTGGAATTTCCTGCCAACGGATTTTTTTAAAACCCCGCCCTTGTCTAAAGAATTACTGAAACTTTTTTCTTCGTCATAACTTTCTTTTTCTATTGCCCCCTTGTCCGCGGCCGCGTTTGCCTCTTCTTTTATTTCTTCCAGATTTTCTTTCAAAGATTCAGATATTTTTTGCGCGTCTTCGGAACCGGAAAATAAAGAAGGTTGTTTTAGTTTTTTGGTTAAAAAAGAAAAAGACAATGGAACATTAAACATCACAAGAAAACCGACAATAAAAAACACTGAAAATAAAATAAGACTGGCCCAAAAATCAACCAATTTCAAAAAAGGAAGGGCGGCAAAAAAACCAATGTATCCCCCGGCCTTACCCGTAAAAATGATGTCTGAAAGAGCCAGGCCGCTTATTAAAATCAAAAAGCCGCCTATCAAACTGGAAGCCAGCAGATTAGGGCGAAAAGACGAAAAAAACACGATGGCCGCGAAAAAACACAAGGACGGAACCAGAAACAACGCCTGGCCGAAAAGAAATTCCAGGGCCGAATTAACATAGTGCCCGGCCAAACCAGCCTTGTTAAAGAGCGCCAAAATAAAAAAAAGCGACAGACCCAAAGAAATTATCCCCGAAATTGAATATCTGGTTTCTTCTTTCAAGCCCCCGTACCATTTCCCTTTTTTCTTTTTTTCAGCCATGTTATTTAACATTATAAGTCTTATCAAGAAAAAAATCAAAAACCCCGCCAGAGACGGGGTTTTACACAGATTTAACAACAGGAATCATAAACAAAAAAAATAAAGAACTTATTAAAAGATACGGGGTCAAATCAATTGATTCGGTTTTCTTTTCCCAGCCGATGATTCCATACTCACTCTCAATTAAATCCGGCAAAATATCATTCAAATTTTTGCCAAAAGCAACATGAATATAATGGCCGTCCATCGCGCTGGCAAGATTGGTCAAAAATTCGGGATTGGGTCTTGTTAAAATTGGGCGGCCGTTTTTATCGGTATAATATTCTTTCGGCCTTCCGTTTTCATCCTCAATTTTGGGAATTTTTGACGGTTCGGCCGGGTTGCCACAGCCGAGCAAATAAACACTCACATTTTTCTCTTGGAAAATTCTTCAAGCGCCATTGACAGATTTTCCCGCAGTTTTTCTTCATTTCCCTGCGGTTCACCATCAGTTAAAATAAAAAGAATTTTAGTTCCAGATTCACCGAATTGCCCTAATGCCGTTAAAATAAGCACGCCGTAATCGGTTCCCTGCCTTACATGGTACCTGACAAAATCAGAATCAATATACCTTAAATTCCGAATAACAGAATTCTTATAATCTTCACGAGAAAGAACGGATTGAAGAGGAATGGCCTGATCCGCAAAAACAGTTATACCAACGCTATCGCCGCTTTCCAAAAGATTAACTGCGTTTTCAACTTGCTGTTTTTCCATCTCAATGCATCTTTGAGCCCAAAGAAACGCAAATGCCTTTTTTGGTTTCAAATTGTTCGTCTTCAACCACCTGCAATTTTTTACTTGCCATAAAGACATCCTGGGTGGCTGAACCGAAGGTGA
>PEZL01000022.1:0-917 GCA_002774055.1 Candidatus Tagabacteria bacterium CG09_land_8_20_14_0_10_41_14
CCGGTAATTAAATGATAAAATTTTTCTGATGGCGTGTAATATTTAAGAACTTTTCTGGGTCTGGAATTCAGCCTGCGTTCCGCTTCTCTAATCGCTTCGGGGAGTACTTTGTTAAAATCGGTTCCTTTGGGAAAATATTGTCTGATTAAACCATTCGTATTTTCATTCGTTCCTCTTTGCCAAGGGCTGTAAGGGTCGGCGAAATAAACTTGAATTTTTGTCTCTTTGGTAAAAAGTTTGTGTTGGCTCATTTCACTACCGCGGTCATAAGTTAAACTCTTTTTAAATTTGCTTGGAATTTTTTTGAATGCTTGAGCAAACGATTTTCTCACGGCCAAAGCGTCTTTTGCTTTAAGAGGCACTAGAAGCGTCAATCGGGTTGTTCTCTCGACCAGAGATCCGATGGCGCTTCTTTTTTCTTTGCCTATGATTAAATCTCCTTCCCAGTGACCGGGAATAATTCTTTTTTCAACTTCCTTTGGTCGTTCAGAAATACTGATAATATCCTGTATTCTCTGCTTTCTGTAATGGGCGTATTTCCTTGGCTGTCTCATTTTTCTTTCCTGACGCAAACCTTTCATAAGTTCAGCCTTTAGTTCTCCCCGCGGCAGACAATAGAGGTGTTGGTATATGGTTTCGTGGGATATTTTCATGTCTTTGTCTTGAGGATAATCTGTTTTAATTCTGTTCGCAATCTCTTCCGGCGACCATTCCAATTTTAATTTTTCATATACATAACCCCTTAGATTCGAATTGGTATCTAATTTCTTCTTTCGGCCACATTTCTTTTTGTTTAAATTGGCCTTTGTTTGAGCTTTTATCGCGGAATATGATCTGCGTTTTCTTCTGACATTACTCCAGACTTCTCGACTAACCGCACTTGGATAGCAGTTAATTCTTCTTGCTATCTGGCTGAA
>PEZL01000022.1:928-17372 GCA_002774055.1 Candidatus Tagabacteria bacterium CG09_land_8_20_14_0_10_41_14
GCTGAAGTATTTAGCGAAGCGGCTCAAACTGTTGAAGTTGAACTTCCTGCGGAAGTTCAACTTCCCCAAATTGCCGCTGGTGTTTCGTCTGTCTTTACTTCGGGAATGTCCAGAGGCATGTCCAATAGCAGTATCAAACGGCTTCAACAACTTCTTAATTCCGATTCTGACACTCAAATTGCAGCGTCCGGAGCTGGTTCAGCAGGAAACGAAACAGAATATTATGGTTCTTTGACCAGAGCGGCAGTCCGGAAATTCCAAATGAAATACGGAGTGGTTTCTTCGGCCTCTGACGCGGGTTATGGATATGTTGGTCCAAACACCCGTGCCAAACTGCAAGAGGTGTTTAGTGAGGCAGGCTCGAGTCAAATAACACCAAGTACGCCAACGGCCTCCGTAACAGTTGATGAACTTAGCGCTCAGATTCAGGCCATGCTTGAACAGGTTCAGGCGCTTCAGCTGGAATTGGAAGCAGCGTAATAATGTAGAAAAGATTTGATTAACCAAAACCGTCAATTTGTTAACAAGTTGACGGTTTTTGGTGTTGTAGTATATTAAAAGACGGCGGCAATATTGAGTTTTTTGAAAGGAGAATAACGATGAAAAAGACGAAAGCAAAGATAAAAGTCGGTATTATCGGCATTGGCATGGTTGGCACGCCTCTTACGCGCTGGTTTGAAAAACAGGGTTTTGCGCGCGGGAAAAATTTATTTTGTTACGATAGGGGAAAAAAAGAATTTTCCGACGATATTTCGGAAGCGAGAATTGTGTTTATTTGCGTCCCGACTCCTGCTTGTTCGGATGATTCCTGTGATACTTCAATAGTGAAATCTGTTGTCAAAGATTTGCCTGATGGGAAAATAGTAGTTATCAAATCTACTGTTCCGCCCGGGACCACCGCGAGATTGGCCAGGGAATATGAAAAGAAAATTTTTCTGTTTAATCCGGAATTTTTAACCGAAGCGCAGGCTTGGGACGATTTCAGGCGGCCAAATCTGCAGATTGTTGCTCCGGCCGATGAAAAAGCGCGTAAGTGGGCCGGCATTATCCTTGATTTGTTGCCTAAGGGGTATTTTCAATCTCCTTTCGGAAACAAGAATACTTATCAGTTTTACAACTTGAATTCCACGCAGGCGGAAATAGGCAAGTACGCCATTAACCAATTTGGAGCGATGAAGGTAACTTTCTTTAATATTCTTTACGACCGTTGCAAAAATTGGGATGTGGATTTTGAAGATGTGCGGGCAATGGTGACGCATGATTCGCGGATTGCCAGTTCTTGGAGCGATCCGCTTCACGGAGATGTTCGGGGTTATAACGGATTTTGTTTCCCTAAAGATACCAAGGCAATTTTATTTGAAGATAGGACCTTTTTGGAGAAAAAAACAGGATTGATGGAGCTTACTTTTTGTGAGGCGGCAATTTTGTTTTTTCGGGCAATGGATAATTATAACGAAATACTTCATCACTTTCAGGGAACCAGTGTTGCGGAGATGAGCGTGCATGATAAGGAAAGGAGAAAAATAAATGAATAAAGAAAGAGTTTTGGTTACCGGCGGTCTTGGTTTTATCGGCTCGCACATTGTTGATTTACTTTGCGTGAAAGATTATGAAGTGGGGGTAGCAGATATAAAACCGTATTCAGAATACGATTTTAAGAATCCGCTCGCTTATTATTTTCGTTTGGATATTTGTGATTATGAAGTAGTCAGGCGGCTTTTTTCAGTTTTTGAGCCAAGTTATGTTTTTCACTGTGCCGCTCTGGCGCGGATTCAGCCATCGTTTGAAAATCCGGAGGAATATTTCAGATCCAATGCTTTAGGAACGTACAACATTCTGAAAATTTCTAGGAAATACAATGTTAAGCGTGTTGTCTATTCGGCTTCTTCTTCGGCATATGGAGATGTTCAACAAATGCCGCTTTGTGAAGATATGGCGCTTACGCCCACGGCTTTGCATCCGTATGGCTCCACGAAAAGAATGGGAGAGATGCTCATGAGTGACATGGGTCGGATGACCGGTGGGCCGGAAACTGTTTCTTTGAGATATTTCAATGTCTACGGGCCGCGGCAGCCGACCGAAGGGGACTACGCGACGGTCATAGGAATTTTTTTAAGGCAGATGAAAAACAGGGAGCCGCTTACTATTGTTCCTGATGGTTATCAGCGTAGGGATTTTACTCATGTTTCCGATGTGGCTCGGGCTAATCTTTTGGCCATGACTTCGTATAAGGTTGGCGACGCGGAAATTATAAATATAGGAACGGGCATAAGCTATTCCGTGTGGGATGTGGCGCGCTTAATTTTATTAAAAATCCCCCTTGATTCTGATGAAACTTGGCTGCTAAATTCCGGATTGTGCCGGATATTTCCTCCCCGCAAAGGAGAAGTTCGCGAGACGCTTGCCGATATTTCAAAGGCAAAAAAACTTCTTGGCTGGACACCCTCGATTTCTTTAAAAAAAGGGATAGCGATGACGAGAAAATATTTTTTTGCTAAAAAGTAAAAAACAAACACGGTTGTTACAATACGGCCGTGTTTTTTGTTATAATTCTGATATGGATAAAAAGGTGTTGATATTTTCCACCGCGTACCATCCTTTTATCGGCGGGGCGGAAGTGGCGGTTAAAGAAATCACCGACCGTCTTTCGCGTAAAGCTTCAGACGGCGAAGCAGAATTTCAGTTTGATATGATAACGGCGAGGATGAACCGTGGGCTTTCAAAATTTGAAAAAGTCGGAAACGTGAATGTTTTTCGTGTGGGTTGGGGGCTGGGCTTTTTGGATAAATTTTCCTTGCCCTTTCTGGGATACTTCAAGGCAAAAAAACTTCACGGGAGAAATAATTACGATTTAACATGGTCAATTATGGCCAGCCAGGCGAGCATTGCCGCGTCTTTTTTCAAGAAAAAATTTCCGGCCGTAAAATTGGTTTTGACTTTGCAGGAAGGAGACGAGGAGGAGCATTTCAAGAGATATGTTTTTGGAAATGATATTTTGTACAAAATTCTAATCAGGCCGTGGCACCTTTTGATTTTCAAAAACGCCGATCGTACCACCGCCATCAGCGAATATCTGAAAAAAAGGGCGGTAAAAAACGGAGTTAAGGATGCGGTTGAAATTGTTCCCAACGGCGCGGACATCGGACTTTTTTCAAGGGAATATCCCGAAGACGAACTCACGGAGCTTAAAAAAGAACTTGGCAAGGGGCCGGACGACAAATTTATAATCACCACTTCGCGTTTGGTTAAAAAAAACGCGGTGGATGATTTGATAAAGTCTCTTATTGTTTTGGGAGGATATTTTAAGATTCTTGTTGTCGGGGACGGGCCGGATATGAAGAAACTGCGAAAGTTGGCGAAAGAGATTGGCGCGGAGAAAAGAGTTTTTTTCCTCGGCCGCGTAAACTACGAAGATGTGCCCAAGTATTTGAAAATTTCGGATATATTCGTCCGGCCATCGCTGTCGGAGGGAATGGGCAATTCTTTTATTGAAGCCATGGCAGCAGGCATTCCGGTTATCGGCACTCCGGTCGGAGGTATCGTGGATTTTATTAAAAACGGAGAAACCGGGCTCTTTTGCGATGTTAAAAGCCCCAAGAGCATTGCCGATAAGGTAATGATTCTGGTACAGAATAAATCTTTGAGCGATAGAATGGTTGTAAGCGCGAAAAAGATGGTTGTTGAAAAATATGATTGGAATTTAGTGGCTCAAAAGATGAAGAACGCGCTATCCACAGATTGATTTGACTTTTTTAGTGGCGTTTGTTATATATGAATTATGTGAGTGTTTCCCGCTGTATTGCGGGATCACATCTATGTCTGCATAAAGCCCCTGGTAAAACGGGGGTTTTATGTTATTACTTTTTTTATAATTTGTTTGTTGTATAATAAAAGTGCCACCGTACAAACATTGTGGTGGCCGGAGAGTAAACGGCACTCACATAAAGACATGGTATGAGGTTTTGCCTTCTCCGGCCTCTAAAGTGTTGGTGCAGAACAATTATTATTAGTAATAATAATTATTTATGAAAAAGTTATTTTTATTAAGTATAATTTTTGCTTTAAGTATTAGTGTGGTATTCGCCCAGGATACCGCCGAACAAGTTACCGCTTCTGACTTAGGAGTTGAGGAGCCGTCGCTTTTGCCCGACAGCCCTTTCTATTTCTTGAAAGAATGGCAAAGGAGTATTGGCAATTTCTTTACTTTTAATTCGGTGAAGAAAGCGGAAAGGTATTTACAGCAAGCCAATGAAAAATTAATTGAGGCAGAAAGACTGGCCGAGAGAACCGGCAAAGAACAAATTGTCGCTAAGGCAACGGAAAAATATCAAAAAGCAATGGAAAAAGCAGGAGGAGAAATAGAAAAAATAAAAGAGAAAGAAAAAGATAATCCCCGATTTCAAAACTTAATGGATAAATTTGCCGATAATGGTTTTAAGCAGAATTCTATTGTAGAGGATTTGCGGGAGAGTTTGCAGAATGCTTCGCTGGATATTAGACAAAAAATAGAAATTAATCAAAAGGGGGCCGTTTCTAAATGCGCAGAGACATTGACCAATGTTGACGGTGAAAAAGTTTCAGAACGACTTGATAGAGTAATGCCGGAAATTAAGGGCGATGCTGTTAGACATCTTGAATTATTAAAACAAGTTCAAACAAAACTTGAGGAGAAGCTGCCTGAAAAAGCCAGGGCGGTCGAGGTTCTCGAAAACGTTATTCAAAAGCAAACAGATAGAATTGAACAAAGGGTTCAAAATATTCAAGAATCGGAGCAGGCGGAGTTATTTAAGAAAAGAATAGAATCGGCCGCAGAAGAGGTAAAAACAGAAATTTTAAAAAGGAAGCCGGATTTACTGCAGAAAATTGAAGAAAGAAAAGACGAGATTATGGATTGCGCAAAGACTGAAGAAAGGGTGAACCGTAATCCTTTGGCGGGCTCAACCGACAAACAATGTTGTTCGGGATTAATTGAAGACAGAGTAAGTAAATCTTACAGTATTTGTAAAAGACCGAAAGAAACTTGTAAAGATTTGTGCGGAGATGGAACTTGTCAGGAAATAGTCTGTCAGGCAGTCGGCTGTCCTTGCGCGGAAACTTCGGAGACCTGTCCCCAGGATTGCGTAAAAGAATGCGCTGACGAGTATGAATATTTCTCAACGGTTTATAATAAATATCCCGACCATTGCTGTGAGGGATTAACTGAATGGTCTTCGGGCATGGACTCAAGAATTTCAGTAGCAGACAAATGCTACGAAACCGGTTTGGTAAAAGGTTCTCCGGTCGGAACCTGCATAAATTGCGGAGATGGATTTTGCAGAAATATTGAAACCCCCTGTAATTGTTCGGCAGATTGCGCCGGGAAAAGTAAGTCTACTTATAATACTATTGAAGAATTTTGCGAGAAAGGATACTCAAAGTATTGTGACGCAACATTATCCAGTGTCCAAACCAGTGAGATTCCCTTATGTCAATTGTGCCATTGATGATGTTAAATATTGGGTAAAGTAATTTTTTATATCTTGAAAATGTCTTTTGAGAAATTCAAGGAGAAAAAAGAAGGAGAAATTACCGCCGAAGAAGAAATTGAGAAAAAGATTAAAGAAAATCCGGAAGGTTTTGTTAATTGGTTCGGCAACCTAAAGAACAGTTTGTCAGAAAAATTCTATAAAAGTAAAGTCTTACAAAATCCAAAAGTAAAAAATGCTTTTATTTACGCCTTTATTCCTTTTGCTCTTTTAACGGCTAGCGGAGTTAAAGCAGAGACCCAAGGAGATGTTGTTTCTAAATTTGTTCACCAACCCAAAATTTATGAAAGAGAGAAAGAAAGACAAAGATACCAAATTAAACCCGAAGAATTAATATCTTTGGAGGATGAAAAGCATAAAGAGTTGCTGGCCGAAAGAATTAACGCGGAATTAGACGCCTTTGATAAATTATCCAAGCCATTTAAGGTTTTTGATTTAGCCGGCAGGGCTCGTTCTAAAATAGAAGAGTCAAATTCATATTTTAAAGAGATTTTAAGCTTAACTGACCCGGAGGAGAAGCAGAAAAAACATAAGGCGCGGGTTAGAAAAATTTTTGAAGACGGCAGATTGAATTTTAAAGAATTGGCAAAAACTTTTCCCGAAGCGTTGGGAGGGCTTTATTTAAGTATTTTTGCCCACGAAATGGGCCATAAACATGAAGCGCTGGAAAGAGGCGCTGAAAGCGCAAAAATTACACTTGGTTTGGGGGGCGGATATACGGAGTGGAAAGGAAAGCTTAGGGGCGAACATGCGCGAGCGGCTGTTATGGCGGCGGGTATTAACGCCAGTAAAAGATTTGGCGAATTTTTAGTGAACAATTTAAGAGAATCGGACACGCCCAGTCAGTTGCTGGCTTTGTCGGCTTTAATAGCCAAATCAAATGGTATGATGTATTCAATGAGAAGCAATTTAGTTGCTGGAAGGAGTCCATGCGATGATATTATGAATTATGCAGAAGAAACTAATACCTCAGTATCTCAATTGGGTTTAGGATTGGCCGCGGATTTTATTTTTGATAAAGACAATTGGGGTTTGGCAAAAATCGCTTTGGGGCAAGAAGGTGTGAAAATTCCCCAAAAGACGATTGCTCCAATGTATGAATTAGGAGAGAGCGGGCCTATTATTGGAATTAAATTTAAAGCAGTCTGGTAATGGATTTAAAATCAAAAATTCAAAAAGACGTGCTTTTGTCACCCCTTACTACTTTTAAGATAGGAGGCCCGGCAAAATATTTTGTTGAAGCGGAAAGTATTGAAGAAATACGGGAGTTTTGCGGTTGGGCCAAGGATAATTTACCCGGCCTGCCTGCCGACAGGCAGGTTTTTGTTTTGGGCGGCGGTTCCAACGTGCTTATTTCCGACAAAGGCTTTAACGGATTGGTGATAAGAATTAAGCCCTGCCTGCCGGCAGGCAGGAACCAAGAATTACGAATCAAGAATAATGAAGTTGTTGTTGGGGCGGGAGTTCCGTTGGCGAAGCTGGTTGCTGAAACTGCAAAAGCCGGATTGTCCGGGTTGGAGTGGGCAGTAGGCATTCCCGGCACCGTAGGTGGCGCCATCGCCGGCAACGCCGGCGCTTTTAGCAAATCAATTTCGGATAGCGTAAAAGAAGTAAAAGTTTTTGATACGGAAGAATTAAAAATTAAGAATTATGAATCGGAAGATTGCGATTTTGGATATCGTGATTCCATTTTCTCCGCCCGAAGCGGAGATTTGCTTGTTTTTTCGGCGGTTTTGAAGTTAAAAAAGGAAAAATCCGAAATAATCCGGCAAAAAATAAAAGATTACGTTAAACAAAGAACAGAATCTTTTGTTGTTGGTCAGGCGTGCGCGGGCTGTTTTTTTAAGAATATTGAATGGAGAAGAAAGGATATGGGTAAGGAAAAAATTTTACAAAAGTTTCCCGAATTAAAACAATTTGCCGATAAGCCAAAGATTTCAGTTGGTTTTTTGATTGATTATTTGGGTTTGAGGGGTAAAAAAATTGGCGGCGCGATGATTTCTTCGCAACATGCTAATTTTATTATTAATTCGAAAGACGCGACAGCTGAACACGTCCTGATGCTTAGCGGTTTAATTAAACAAAGAGTTTTTAATCATTATGGTTTTGCCTTGGAAAACGAGGTGCGGCTAATTGGTTTTGATTGATATTATTTATCCCGCAACAAAATAAAATTTTGTGCGGGATTCTCAAAAAATATATTCAGAAAAAATTATTTTTTCTTCATTATTTTTTGGAAAAAGTTATCCACAGATAACTTTTGTTTTTTTGTTTATTTTTGTGAAAAAATTTTGTAAAATTAAAATAGAAATGCGGAAAAAATTTATTTTGAAATTTTTTATTTAGCACCCTGCATTTCTATTCAACAAATATTGTGGTCGATGTTTGTTGATGAAGATAATCTAATCTTCTAAATACAATGGTTCGACGCAAAAGAACAGCAAAAAAGAAAGCCGCTCCGAAGAGAAAGGCTGCTCCGAAAAAAAGAAAGACTGTCAGAAAGAAAGCAGCTCCGAAGAAGAAAACCGTTCGCAGAAAAAAGAGAAAATAATTTTCTTTTTTGCCGTATGAACTCCCCGCCCTGAGCTTGTCGAAGGGCGGGGAATTTTGTTATGCTTTGAGAATATGGCGGGATTGTTTAGCAAATTTTTGGGCGACCCGAACGAACGTTTTCTGAAGAATCTTCAGCCGTTGGTTGAAGAAATTAACCGTTTAGAAAAAAAGACCGAGGGCCTTACTAATAACGAATTGAAGTCAAAAACCGAGGATTTTAAAGAGTTCTTGGCCAAGGGCGGTTTAGTGGAAGATATACTTCCGGAAGTTTTTTCCGTTGTGAGGGAGGCGGCAAAAAGAAATTTGAATCAACGGCATTTTGACGCGCAAATTTTGGGCGGGATTGTGTTGCATCAGGGCAAAATTGCCGAGATGAAGACGGGCGAAGGAAAAACTCTTACCTCCACACTGCCTGTTTATTTGAACGCGCTTGAAGGCAAGGGTGTGCATGTTGTCACGGTAAACGATTATCTTTCCCGCAGAGACGCGGTTTGGATGGGGCAGATATACCATTTTCTTGGTTTGAGTGTTTCTTGTATTAACCATGACTCAAGCTATATCTATGATCCAAGTTTTGCGAAAGAAGAACCACAAGAAAATGAAATTTTCAATTTTCAATTTCCAATTTCCAAACAAATCTCAAATTCTAATGATCAAAACAGATTGGATAAAATCAGGGACACGCTGGGCAGTTTTAAAGTGGTGCACGAATTTTTGAAACCTTGTTCACGCAAAGAAGCATACGCGGCCGATATTACTTACGGTACAAACAATGAGTTCGCGTTTGATTATCTGAGAGATAACATGGCTTACCAAAAAGAACAAGTGGTGCAGCGCGAGTGGCATTACGCGATTGTTGATGAGATAGATTCTATTTTGATTGACGAGGCAAGGACACCTTTAATTATTTCTGTTCCTGATGAAGAATCGGCCGAACTTTATAAAACTTTCGCCTCTATTGTGCCGCGCCTTAATGCCGAGGAACATTATTCGGTTGATGAAAAACAAAAGGCGGTTTCTTTGACGGAAGAGGGGATTGAAAGGGTGGAAAAACTTTTAGGCATTGGTGATATCTATACGGAAAAAGGAATGAAGTATGTACACCATTTGAACCAGGCCCTGCGCGCCCATGTGATTTTTAGGCGGGATAAAGATTATGTGGTGAGGAATGGTGAGGTGATTATTATTGATGAGTTTACCGGTAGAATGATGCCCGGCCGCAGATGGTCCGAGGGATTACATCAGGCCATTGAGGCCAAAGAGGGGGTGGATATACAGAAGGAATCCCGTACCTTGGCTAGTGTCACTTTTCAAAATTATTTTAAACTTTACAAAAAGCTTTCCGGTATGACGGGTACCGCTCTGACTTCCGCGGAAGAATTTGATAAGGTTTACGGTTTGGAAGTTGTGGTTGTTCCAACCAACAAGCCCATGATAAGAGAAGATAATTCTGATTTGGTTTATGCCGCGGAAGAAGGGAAGATTAAGGCGGTTGTTGAAGAAATAAAAGAGAGACACAAAAAGGGCCAGCCTGTTTTGGTGGGCACGGTTTCCATTGATAAAAACGAGTATTTGTCCGCGTTATTAAAAAAAGAAGGCGTAGCGCATCGTCTTTTGAACGCCAAGCATCATGAAGAAGAAGGGGAAATTATCGCGCAGGCGGGAAAAAAGGGGATGGTAACCGTGGCAACCAATATGGCCGGCCGAGGTGTGGATATTGTTCTTGGAGGCAACCCTTCTTCGGCCGACGAAGCAAATGACGTTTGTAGTGCCGGCGGTTTATACGTACTTGGCACGGAGCGTCACGAAGCCAGGCGCATAGATGACCAGTTGCGTGGCCGTTCGGGCAGGCAGGGAGATCCCGGCGAAAGCAGATTTTTTGTGTCTCTGGAGGATGATTTAATGCGGATTTTCGGTTCGGATAAGATTAAGAATATGATGCGAACCCTAAAAATTCCCGAAGATCAGCCCATAGAAAATAAAATGATAACTCGTGCCATTGGTTCGGCGCAGGCAAAAATAGAGGGAATGAATTTTGATATCCGGAAACATTTGCTGGAATATGACAATGTTCTTAACAAGCAGCGGGGAAAAATATATGGATTAAGGCGAAAGGCACTTTTTGCGAATAAAGATGAATTGGGCGAAATTATTACTGGTTTTTTTGACCATGCCGGAGAGGATATTTCAAAATTATCAGAGAAAGAGCGGGAGTTTGGCAAGGAAGATTTCGCAAACGCCGAAAGAAATCTTTTACTGCGGGTTATTGATATGTTGTGGACAGACCATCTGGAGGCGATGGATTATATGCGTTCTTCGGTAAATTTGCGTGCCTATGGCCAGCGCGACCCGTTGATTGAGTACAAAAATGAAGGCGCGAGAATGTTTAAGCAGATGGAAGATTCAATGGGCGATACCTTTGTAAAATTAATCTTGAATGTTCAAAAAACACAAGGCATGAAAAACGAGGAATCAACGTTTAGAAATTCGAAATTAGAAATTAGGAATTCCCGACCGAAGGTCGGGCGCAATGCTCCTTGTCCGTGCGGTTCAGGGAAAAAATATAAAAAGTGTTGCGGGAAATAAAAAACCAGCCTTTTCTGCTCGGCTAGTGCAGAATACTTATACAACGATAAACTTACGATCGTGAAATTATCGTCGTATTAAATTAATAGGAAATATAAGAAATGTCATGGGGCATGAATCTATCGAGGTGAGACCTCGATAGATTCTAATTCATCTGTATTTATGGTAAAATAAATATATGCAAACAGAAAATATCCATGAATTTATAAAAAAAGGCCGTATCTTGTTTGGTATGTAAAAGATGTCAGTAATCTTAACCAAGAGTCAATTTTAGAACATACTTTAAATTATGGCAACTGGCAGGATGTGCAAGAGATGATAAAAATTTTAGGGATTAAAAAGACAGCGGAAATATTTAATAAACAGATTAGCCAAGAGCGAATTAACTACGACGCGAAGATTTTGAATTATTTTAAGTTAAATTTTTTTCCGAACAGCTATTTTCATTTTTTGTAAAAACTGATAAAATATTTTTATGCATTCATCTGTGGAAAAAATCGCTCGTGTTTTGCGGGCGGACAAGGATACCATCTTGTCCATTGGCAGAGAGGATATTTTGGATGAAATTGTCCGGCAGAACGAAAATATAATTGCGGAAAAACTAAAATTTTTGGGCGTTGCGGATGGCAAGGCGCGCGAGATTTATAACGCTCTTTTGGAGAGAATCCAAAAAGATGACGCGAAAATCGCGGCCAGCCTTGGTAATCCGGTCTGCGACAGCGCCGGTGGGTGTGAGTCTTTGCTTGACGCCGCGAAAAAAGTAATGAACAAAAAGAAGGGTTTTTTTGTTAAAGAAAACAAGGCACGGGAGTTGCTTGAAAATATTCCTCCAGAAAATATTTTGAAAGGCCTGGGTTATAAAAGCGTGAGCGAGATGCTGGAGAAAGAGGATATGATAGAAATTTTCAGCGCTTTAAGGTTTGTTGAAAATTCCGAATGGCTGAATAATGTTTTTTTCAAACAATATGAAAAATTGACGCCGGATGATTTTGAGGAGAGGGAAATTAAAATAATGGTTTTAGGCGGCAAATGGAAAGACGCGGCGGAAAAATTTTTGAAGAAGAAATATCACAACATAAGCCATTTGAAAGAATTGGGTGTTATTTTCATTCTTCCGGCCGTTATGGCTATAAAAGGAGAAACTTTGCGCACCCTGGCTCTGATTTTTCATTATTATCATGAAATAATTTTTTATTCTCGGTTGTTTAAAAAAGCGGCGAAATCTGATGATTTTTCTCAAAGGGTAATAAGTTTTTTAAGGGGAGATGTTTTGGATACCCGTTTCCCTGAAGAATTTTCCGGCAAAAGGTGGATGATTATTCAAAAATACTTAGCCAAGGACGATAAAAACGACTGGCGGCTTTTTGAGCCCCATGTAAATCCGGAGGCCATACATTGGAAAAAGGCGGAAAATAATATAAGCGATTTGGGCAGTATTGTTGATAGTGTTGATTTGAGTTTTTGGAAAGAATTGGATTGGGTTGGCGATTATTATTTTACCGAGATAGGTTCCGAGTTTTTGGTGAGTTTTAATCTTGTTGATACGGTGATGTCTTTGGTCCGGCAAAAAGAGATGATTAAATATTTGTATCACCACCAAGAGGCGCTTTGGAATAAAATATTTTCCGAAGCAATGGGCGAGGAAAAAATGGAAGAAATGATTATTCAAAACTGGGAAAAAGGCTACATAGACATCTAATTTTTAATTTTTATGCAAAGCTTAAATAATATTTTAAAAAGAGCTACGGGGGAGCATTGGTCTACCGGGCATTTTAATATTTCTAATTTGGAGCAGTTGAAAGGAATCGTTGCCGCGGCAAAAAATCTTTCTTCACCGCTGCTTATCGGTTTATCAGAAGGGGAAAGAGGATTTTTCGGGCCGCGCCAGGCCGTGGAAATTATAAAAGTTTTTGAAGAGGAAACAGATTTGCCTATTTTTGTTAATCCGGACCATAGCAAAACCGTGGAGTCCGCCAAAGCGGCTTTTGACGCCGGCTTTAATTCCATACACATAGACCTATCCAAAGAATCTTTTGAAGACAATATAAAAGGTACAAAAGAGGTGGTGGATTATGTAAAATCTAAAAATCCGGATATTTCCGTGGAGGGTGAATTGGGGTATTTACGCGGTGAATCTAAGATTCAAAAAGAAATTATTGAAATTAAGCCGGAGGATTTGACAAAACCGGAACAGGCAGCCGAGTTTGTTAAAAAAACCGGCATAGACAGATTTTCCGGCGCCTACGGCAATATTCACGGCATTGCCGCGAATGAGCCCAAGATAGATATTGGAAGGATTGCCGCCATAAGAAAAATTTTGCCGAAAAATGTTTCTCTGGTTTTGCATGGCGGCTCGGGCATTACGGACGAAGAAATGAAACAGGCAATACTGGCCGGGATTGCCAATGTTCATATAAGTACGGAAATCAGGGTGGCCTATATTGAAGCGTTAAGAAAGGCCGTCAATGCCACGGATGAAGCAGCGCTTTACAAAATTATGCCAGCAGTTGTGGAAGCGGTGCAACAAAAGGTTGAAGAAAAATTAAAATTATTTGGTAGTGTTAATAAAATATAAAATATGAAGGTTTATGTAACACGAAAAATTCCCGAAGCAGGGATAAACAAATTAAAAGAGGCGGGCCATGAGGTGGACATCAATCCCGAAGACAGGGTTTTATCCAAAGAAGAATTGATTTCCGCGTTAAAGCAAAAAGAATATGACGCTGTCTTGTGCCTATTAACGGATGCAATTGATAAGGAAGTTTTTGAAGCCGCGCCAAGGGCAAAAATCTTTGCTAACTACGCTGTTGGTTATGATAATATAGATTTGTCCGCGGCGAAAGAACACGGGAAAATAATTACAAACACACCGGGCGTTTTAACCGAAACAGTGGCCGAACATACTTTTGCTTTGATGATATCCATCGCGCGCCGTATCGCGGAAGCCGATAAGTTTACCAGGGAAGGGAAGTATAAAGGTTGGTCCCCAATGCTTTTGCTTGGCACCGATTTGTCTAAAAAAACTTTGGGTGTAATCGGCTTTGGCAAGATTGGTTCGGCCGTGGCCTTTCATGGCGTGAAGGGTTTTGGTATGAGGGTGATTTATTATGACATAAAGCGTGATGAGAATTTTGAGCATGAGTACGACGCGGTTTTTAAGGAAACCGTTGAAGAAGTTTTGAAAGAAGCGGATTTTGTTTCCATTCATGTCCCCCTGCTTGATTCAACAAGACATTTGATAAATGAAGAAAGATTAAAAATGATGAAGCCGTCGGCTTATTTGATAAATACTTCGCGCGGTCCAGTGGTGGATGAACAGGCGCTGGTAGAAGTTTTGAAAAATAAAAAAATTAAAGGCGCGGCTTTGGATGTGTTTGAAAATGAGCCGAAACTTGCCGAAGGATTGGCGGAATTGGATAATGTAATTTTAACTCCGCATATCGCTTCGGCAACGGAAGAAACACGGAGCAAGATGTCGGAGATGGCGGCGGAGAATATTATTGCCGCACTTTCCGGAGAGACGCCGCCTAATTTGGTTATTTAAAGAGATTCCGGCCGCTTGAAAGGCGGTTTATTTTTTGGTATGATTTAGAACGTGGAAATGGATAAATTAACACTCAAAACCGAAAAAAGGGGTGTTTTTGGCAAGTCTCTTGGAGAAGCAAGAAAGAAAGGTAAATTGCCCTGCGTATTATATGGCGCTAAACAAGAGAGTACGCCGCTTTTTGTTGATTTGGGCGAATTTAAAAAAGTCTGGAAAAAGGCGGGAGAGAGCGCGGTAATTAAATTATCACTATCGACATCGTCTATTGATAGTTTGATTTATGATGTGCAAACCGACCCTGTTTCAAAAGAGCCGGTTCACGCGGATTTTTACGCGGTTGATATGACTAAGAAAACCACTGCCGTTGTTCCGCTGGAATTTGTCGGCGAGGCGCAGGCAATAAAACTTGGCGGAACTTTGGTAAAGGTTATTCACGAGGTGGAAGTGGAGGCGCTTCCGCTGGACCTGCCGCATAGTTTGGAGGCGGATGTTTCTGTTTTAAAAACCGTGTCCGACAAAATTTTAATTAAAGACATAAAAGCGCCGGCCGGAGTTGAGTTTTTGGCAGAGCCGGAAGAAATGGTGGCGTTTGTGGAAGAGGTGAAGGAAGAAGCGGTGCCGGAGGAAGAGAGGACTATTGAAGATATTGAGGCCGTTTCGGAAAAAGGAGTGAAAGAAGAAGAGGAGGAAGAGGGTGGTGAATTAACCTAATTTCTAATTAACCTAATTCCTAATTAATGTCTAATTGCCCTAATTGATCTAAAAAATTTCAATGCCGAATGATAAAAATCCCAAATATGATTTAGAGGAAAGAACGGCAATTTTTGGCGAAAACATTATCAAATTTGCCAAAAAGATTCCTGATAACCTTGTTACTAAACGGATAGTACCTTAACTAGTCGCCGCCGCTACAAGCGTCGGCGCTAATTATTCTGAAGCGGATGACGCGGAAAGTAAAAAGGATTTTAGGCACAAAATAGGAATTTGTAAAAAAGAAGCAAGAGAGTCAAAGCATTTTGTCAGAATGATTGTTGTGGCTTCTCCCGAGCTAAAAGACGAGGCTAGATGCTTGTGGCAGGAGGCCAAGGAACTGAATTTGATTTTTAACAAGATTTACAGCAAGGTGAAATGAATTTAAGTATTGGGATTTGTGGTTTTGCGGTTTGATTAGAAATTAGAATAATTAGGGTAATTAGAAATTTAATGAACAATTTATTATTTAAACTTCCTCTAATCTTTTTATGCTTCTTGCCGCTTTTTGTTGTTTTATCTCAAGAAATCAATCCGCAGGATGTCGCTGACTACCGCGTCCAACTGGAGGCGGAATTGGCTGAATTGGAACAGCTAATTTCAGCCCAGCAGGAACTTATAGTCATTGAACAGCGCAAGGCCACCACTCTTGAAAGAGACATCGCCATTTTGGACGCTCAAATAAACAAGATGCTTTTGGAAATAAGGGCCAGAAATTTGGCGATTGAAAAATTGAATACCGGTATCGGACAAAAAACGCAGATTATCGGCGATTTGGAAAAAAAGATTATTTCAGAAAAGCAGTCTTTGTCTGAATTGCTTCGCAAGGTCAATGAAATGGACTCCACCAGTTTGGTGGAGATTGTTTTGGGCTATGACAGGTTGTCGGATTTTTTTGAAGATTTCAGTTCTTTTGAATCAATACAGAAAGAACTGCAGATTTCTTTGGGTGATATAAGGGACACGTATACCAGAACCGAAAACGAGAAACAAGATTTGGAAAACAGAAAGACGGATGAGTTGGAATTAAGATATTTACAGCGGATTGAAAAAGCCAGTTTGGAATCAAAAGAAGCGGAAAAAAAGCGTTTGCTCACCGTAACCAAGGGGCAGGAAGAAACGTATCAGAAAATTTTGGCCCATAGCCAAAAAACAGCCGCGGAAATCAGAAGTCAGTTGTTTCTTTTGCGCGGTTCTCCCGCGATTCCGTTTGAAAAGGCGGTGGAATATGCCAACGAGGCTCTTAATGCCACCGGCGTGCGCCCGGCTTTTTTGCTCGCCATCATAACGCAGGAAACAGAACTGGGCGCCAACATTGGCCAATGTAATCTGCCGGACGACCCCCCGAAATACAAATGGCAGAATATAATGAAGCCGTCGCGCGACATTGAGCCCTATATTGAAATAACCGGCAAATTGGGGCTGGATCCGGATTTAATGCCTTTGTCCTGCCCGCAAGCGGGCGGCTGGGGCGGCGCAATGGGAC
>PEZL01000041.1 GCA_002774055.1 Candidatus Tagabacteria bacterium CG09_land_8_20_14_0_10_41_14
AATCGCTGCCAATTCTCAAAACATCACCGGTATCAGCGCCTTGAAAGGCGGTTACGAATCTTTTTTGTAAATACGGTAATTGTTTACCGGATGACGGCTTGCGTGGAATTTTCCGTTTTTGTCCCAGCCGCCAATCAACAATGTCCACGCGTCGTTCAAGCGTAAGCAGTTTCTCGCGTAATGAAACGATTTCAACTTGACATCCCTCGCAGTCTGTAAATTCGTAGATTTGCATAATAACCTTTTCTATGTTAATCTTTGGATAGAACAAAATTCTTTGAGGAGATAAAAATGTGGCTGAAGACCGTGGGGATATTTTTAGGATTAACGTGCGCGCAGGCTTGTTTTGTGGGCGTTTTGCTTTGGATTTTGGATAAAATGCCCGACAAATCTTTTTGGATTTTTAATTTTTCATCCAGGTGGTCTTTTTTGGCCGGAGCTGTTTTGGCCATGTCGCCGGTCATCCTTGTTGTGAACTATTTCGCGGCGTTTTGGTATACTTTTGGATACGAGTTGTTTAGTTATTCCAATAAAATTTGGCCGGTGCAGATGCTATTTTTGGGTTCCGGGCCATTGGCTTGGGTTGCGATGATTTATTTTTGGAGAGGAGAACTTCCCGACAAGGGAAACTTTGTGTGGCTTTTGCTTTATGTGTGCGGCGCCATCATCGCCAAGTTGTGGAAATAGGAGAGTGGATAATTTTTAACCCCGTTGCGGCGGGGTTTTTTTATCCGAACATCAGCCATTCGGGCCGGAATATCAAAAGCAGGCCGATAACGAGAATGAGTATTCCCCCGATTAAGGATGAAACACGGCTGTATTTTTGCGTGAGCCCTATGGTTTTTAATGTAGTCATGGCTACGCTAAAAACTATCATATCGTCCAGCATAAAAACAAAGATATATAATAGTAGATACAAATAATATTGAGCCGTGTTCAGGCTGCTTAAACTAAGAACTTGGGTGTAGATGGCCGGTAATCCGGCGGAACAGATTAATTCAACCAGGTTTACGGCCCCGGCAAGCAAAACAATGCCCACTAGCGCCAGCCAGATTTTTTTTTCTTCTATTATTTTCTTTAATTTTTCAAAAACCTTTTGCTGTCTGTTGCCTTTAGAGATTTGGCATACGCCGGCTCTGTTTTTGAGATATTTTTTTAGATAAAAAACGCCGCTTGCGAGCGCGACCATGCCGACGCTAATTCTTACCCAAGAGATAAAGCCCAAAAATAAAAATAAGTTAAGCCAGGCGGATAAAAACAAAAAATAAACCAGGGCTGAAGAAGCAAGGAAGGAAAAACCCAAAACCCACATTCTTTTTCTGTTTTTTATTCCCAAAAGCAGGCTGATAAGAAATAGCAGCACCCACATGGCGCAGGGATTAAAGCCGTCTATCGCGCCTATAATTATAGTAAGCAGGGGAAGGGAGAAATTTTTGATTTCCAGTTCGCCCAAAAACGGAACATTTATTTTCTCGGGTATTACTATCTGTGTTGCTGCTCCTTTGGCTTCGCAGTTTTGTTCAAAATCTTCCACGATCGGGCCGGTAATATCCGGGCATTTTTTCTGCCGGTGTTGTTCAATCAGATTTTTTATCAGCGTTCCGTGTATCTGGTCATTTTGGTAGCCGATAAAAAATCTGCTGCCGATAAAGGTAACAGGCGCGCCGGTTATTTTTATTGATAATTCTTCCCCCAGTTTTTGAAGCAATAAAAGACTGTTTTCGTTTTTGGAAATTTCAAATTCCCGTACTTCAAGGTTTTGGTCCCGCAGGATTAATTCATCAAGAAATGCTCTTTCTTTTGCGCAGTGCGGACAGAGTTCTTCCGTGAAGAAATAAATAATGGTTTTTTCCTGCGCTGAAACAAGAAAAGGCAGGGCGAAAACGGCAAATAGAGCAAAAAATATTAATAGCTTGCGCATTGTTCGCATACTTGCTATTTTAGTATTCAGAAGTTAAAAAAACAATCTTTGAAAACTCTGAAAAGGAGGATGTAAAGATGAACTTTGAAACCGCGATTAGCAGGCAGGGGATGCCGGTATACGTTTTTCCCATGCCCCATGCTGCCAGTATTGCTCTTGGCATATTGGTTTTTGCGGGCACGCGGGATGAAAAATGGCCTGAAGAGGCCGGGCTCGCGCACGCGTTTGAGCATATGCTTTTTCAGGGCAATAGCCGAATGCGCAATTCAAAAGAAATTTCCGGAGAGATTGATTCTGTTGGCGGCAACTTGAATGCTTTTACAAGTAAAGAGATGACTTTTTATCACAGGGTTGTACCTTGCGCTGCCTTTGATATCGGCGTGAAATCTCTTGTTGGCCAGGTCAAAAGTTCCTTGTTCAGGGAAAACATCCGCTTGGCAGAGAAACATTGGGGTTGGCAGAGTCGGTGAGCGGTTTTGGAGAAGGCACTACCCGGCGCCAGCCTCTGTTGCTGTCGTTTTTCATTTATCCTAGGCCGCCCTGCGAATCTGCCACGCATAAACCCAGGGGCATGTAAGGCGCTCTTTTTAACCCGGCTTCTACGCGCACCATCATGTGTCCAATTGTTGGACCGTTGCCGTGAGTGATAATTATTTTGTAATGAGCTTTTTTAATCAAGGGCAGTATTTTCTGCATTGATTCTATTGTGTTATCAAATTGCTCGCTGATTGTTCCTTCCTGGCCTTTTTTGATTATTGCGTTGCCGCCCAGCGCCAGAACAATTTTTTCTTCCATCTCCTTCTTGGTCATCATTTTGCCTCCTTTTTCAAACCCCTTCGGGGCTTTTTGTTTTTGAGAAAAAATCCGCGGGTGACTAGAGGGAACTGGGAGACATAGGGGATTTGCACCCCTCCAAACACCTCCACAGGGTGTTGTGCTGCTGCTACACCAATGTCTCCATAAGCCCCGCCGCCGGCGGGGGATTAATTATTCAACTTTATAAATCTCTGCGCCTTCTTTGGTTGGCTGAACAACCTTGATGGCGATTTTGTCGCCCTTCTTTCCTTTTGCCACCTGTTCGTGCTCAATTTGCAAGGATTCTATTTTCTGTTCAAATTCTTCGTCGCCCCGCTTTATTTTAATGGTGTCGCCGGTTGAAATTGGTTTTTCCAATTTAACCACTACTACCATTGCTTTATTGTAATAATGCGTAACCTTTCCTATTAAAACGTCCGCCATAAAAAATATATGATTAATGATAATTTTTATATTATACTACCTTTCTTAAATTTTTCAATTGTGATAGATTGAAAGTGCTGCCCTCGTGGTGAAACGGATATCACACGACGCTTCGGACGTCGCGTTTCGGGTTCAAATCCTGACGAGGGCGTTATTTTTGTTCTCAATAGGTTGGGATTTTAAGTTGCTGTGATTGTGTGGGAAAATACCCACGGATTCTAGTTTTAGGGGCATTATACCAAATTTGACAGTTTTTTTCAGGGGATTATAATTAAAATATATGGAGAACTATACTTTTAGAATTATTATCGAACCCGATCGACCGGTTGGTTATCACGGATTTGTTCCTTTACTAAGAGGAATTCATACCTGCGGCAAGACCATTGAGGAAGTGAAGAAAAACCTTAAAGAGGCAATTAGGTGTCATGTTCAGGGATTAATTAAAGATAAACAACCTATTCCCCAGGAAGAGGAAGCTTTAGAATTGGTCCAGACTTTTTCTCGGAAAGAGCTTAGTTTAATCAAATAATGCCGAGGCTTCCGATAATTAAAGCCAAAGTTAGTGTAGAAGAATTTATTATAATTTTGAGAAGAAAAAATAAATAATCTTTTGTTTTCTTGAAGCACTAAAGAACCTGTAAAAAATATCTGATGTTATGGCCTACAAAATTCCTAAAGAAGTTTTGCAAGTGCTTAGCCGTTTGGAAACCGGCGGCTTTGAGGCGTATCTGGTGGGCGGCTGCGTGCGAGATTTGCTTTTGGGCCGCGACCCAAAAGATTGGGATGTAACCACCAATGCCGTTCCGGAAGAAATTCAGAAATTGACTGACGATAGTTTTTATGAAAATGATTTCGGCACCGTTGGCGTGATAACGGATTCAGAAGATGAAAGCGTAAAAGTTGTGGAGGTTACACCCTATCGGCAGGAGGCGAAATACACGGATAAACGTCATCCTGATATCGTGCGTTTTGCTCAAAAACTGGAAGACGATTTGGCAAGGCGGGATTTTACGATAAACGCCATGGCCTTGAAAGTGCTTGAAATCGCTTATATTTATTCCGACAACCAAAAGAGTGTTTTGGAAACAGGCGAGGTGGACGAGAAATTTATTGAGCTCGTTGATTTATGGAAAGGCCGGGAGGATTTGAAAAAGAAAGTTATACAAACCGTTGGAAACGCGGAAGAACGTTTGAGTGAAGACGCGCTTCGTGTTTTGAGGGCTATTCGTTTGGCCGCGGAACTTGATTTTGTGACAAGAGAGAGCATTGATAGCCAGACTCGGATTGCCATTAAAAAAAGCGCGCATCTTTTGCGGATGATTTCCAAAGAAAGAATACGGGACGAGTTTACGAAAATGCTCATGTCTAAAAACGCTGAATGGGCATTGAGAAAAATGCATGATTTGGGAGTTTTACGATTTGTGGCGCCTGAACTTGAAGAGGGTGTTGGGGTGGGTCAAAACAAGGAGCATGTTTTTCCTGTGTGGGATCATAATTTAAAATCGCTGGGCCATGCCTCGGAAAAGAATTTTAATTTTGCCGTGCGTTTGGCGGCGCTTTTTCACGATGTCGGCAAGCCGCGCGTAAAAGAAGGGGAGGGGCCGGATTCCACTTTTTACAATCACGAAGTTGTCGGCGCCAAGATGACCGCCAGAATTTTATCGCGATTGAGATATTCTAAGAAATTGGTGGAAAGTGTAACGCTTCTTGTCCGTTGGCATTTGTTTTTTTCGGACACGGACGTTATCACTCTCTCGGCCGTAAGAAGAATTATTACAAATGTCGGAGAAGAAAATATTTGGGATTTGATGAACGTGCGTTTTTGCGACAGAATCGGAATGGGCAGGCCAAAAGAAGAGCCGTATCGTTTGCGTAAATACGAATCCATGATAGAAGAGGCGCTGCGCGATCCGCTTCATGTGAAAAACCTGAAAATAAAGGGCGACGACGCGATGAAAATTACCGGCCTTTCGGCCGGGCCGAAAATTGGTTATATCCTTCACGCGCTTTTGGAGGAAGTATTGGATGATCCGTCTTTAAATACTGAAGAATATTTGCGAAAACGCGTGAAAGAATTGTCTAAATTGTCTGAGGAAGAATTGATTAAACTTGGCCGCGCCGGAAAAGAGCGCAGGGAGAAAGAAGAACAAAAAGAAATTTCCAAAATCAGAACAAAATATCATGTGAAATAATCAACGGGGTGTAGTATAACGGTATTACGCCGGCTTCGGGAGTCGGTAACCCGAGTTCAACTCTCGGCACCCCGACCAACTTAAACTTTTTTCAAATTCAG
>PEZL01000002.1 GCA_002774055.1 Candidatus Tagabacteria bacterium CG09_land_8_20_14_0_10_41_14
CGCGTCTTTCCGACCTGCGCGATTCAGGCTCCATTGAGCAAGACGCGGATGTGGTAATGTTTATCTATCGGGAAGACAAGTACAAAAAAGATACTCCAAAACAAAATATCGCGGAAATTCTTATTGAAAAACACAGAAACGGCCCAACCGGCAGAGCCGAATTATATTTCAATCCGGAAAAAACTTCGTTTATGAACATAGAAAAAGGATTAACAGACAATGTGCTGCCGGAAAACCCAACAGAACCATTTTAATAAACCTCAAGATGAATCATACCATTCAAAAATTAACGGAATATTTTGAAAAATTTCCCGGCATCGGCCCGCGTCAGGCAAGACGTTTTGTTTATTCCCTTTTAAATAAAGATGAAAAATATCTCGCGGGCCTGGTCAAAATAATCTCAACGCTTAAACAAGAAGTGGCGCGCTGTTCATCTTGCAATCGTTTTTTCAATACCGGCATTGAGGGCCAAAATGAGAAATGTTCTATTTGCCTAAACCCAAACCGGCAAAAAGACATACTTTTGATAACAGAAAAAGACGTAGATTTAGAAAATATTGAAAAAGCCGGTTTTTACAACGGGAGCTATTACATACTTGGAGGTCTTATAAATTCGTTTGGCGGAGAACTGCCAAAAGAAATAAAGATGAAAGAACTCTTTGAAAAAGTTAAAAAATCCGCTGTTTCCGACAATTTAAAAGAAATAATTCTGGCTTTCGCGGCCACACCGGAAGGAGAAAACACAACGCGTTATACAGAAAAAATACTGGAGCCAATAATTAAAAAAATGCCAATAAAAATCAGCCGGCTTGGCCGAGGTCTTTCAACCGGCACGGAATTGGAATACGCGGATAACGAAACGATTAGAAACGCACTTGAAAAAAGAAATTAAAAATCGGCAATAATTACTTCCGTATAAATCTGCCGATGCCCTTTCTTACGGCTTCTGCGAGTTTTTGATTTATAACGAACGTTCGTTATTTTTTTCGCTCTTTTTTCAGCCTGCCATTCTCCTTTTATTTTCACACCGCTTAAAAACGGCGTGCCGATTTCAACTACCGCGCCCTTTACCAACAAAAGCGCTTTATCAAAATTAACAACATTGCCCCGTTTAGGCTTTTCTATTTTCTCAACTTTTATCTTATCCCCCGGCTTAACCAAATATTGCTTGCCGCCCGTTTCAATAACGGCCAGAGAAATTGAGGGTTTTTTAATTGTTTTTTTCTTAATTTCTGCCATTAGAATCTATAATACACAGCTTAAAAATAAATGCAATAAAAATTACTCGTCCTCCGGTTTGTCAAGAGACAACACCTCCGTGTCAATTCCCTCTCCAGATATTCTTAAAACATCTTTGTCTATCTTTTTGAACTCTTTGGAAGCTTTGTTATAAGTACTCACAACGCTGCCAAGGTTATTTCCCAGTTTTTTCATAAAATCATCGTAAGATTTCAAGTGCCTGCCCAAATCTTCCACTCTGACCCTTATCTCCTTAGCCGATTCCTCAATCTGCAAAGCGCGCAACCCCTGGAGCACAGTCTGTAGATAAGCCAAAAAACTGGTTGGAGACACAATAATCACGTGTTTATCCCTGAAAGCGTACTCTATTAAATCGCGCGTGGCAATTTTTACCGCGCCCACTTTATTTACAAGCAGATCATAATAAATTGCCTCGGATGGTATAAACATAAAAGCGAAATCCATCGTATCTTCATTCGGCCGCACATATTTTGAGGTTTCATCTATCCTATTTTTTAAATCCTGCTTAAATTGTTTTTCCAAATGCTGCCTTTCGTTTTCATCTCTTTCGTTTAAAATACGTTCGTAATTTTCCAGAGAAAATTTAGAATCAACCGGAATAATTTTATCTTTTACAAAAACCGCTGCATCAGCAATTTCCCCGTCTTCAAACTTATACTGCATCTGATAAGAATTCGGAGGCAAAACATTTTTAAGTGTTTCCTCCAAATAATATTCACCCAAAACACCGCGTTGCTTGGGGTTTTTTAAAATATCCTGCAGGTTTTTTAACTGGTCGGAAAAATTTAAAACCTGTCTATTCGTTTCGTCTAATTTTGTAAGCCGCTCCGTTACGTCGCGCACAATCTTCGCGCTTTCTCCAAATTGCCGCTGCATCACCTTGGACGATTCGCCCAGTTTGCTGTCCATTGTATTGCGAATATCCTCCAGTTGTTTCTGAAGCATCAAGAAAGCATCACTGCCTTTTTCTTCGTTTTTTCTGCCGAAAATAAACCAAACGAACAAACCACACGCAAACAAACCGATTATTGATATTAAAATTACTTCAAACAAAGCCATTGATCTTATATCTTATATTAAATCAAATAAACGTTTTTTAGCATTATTTTGTCTTTTTTATCAAAAAATGTTTGGCCGTTTCTATCGCGAAAAGGTTTAGAAATCCCGCGCCGATTATTATTGAGGTCACGCTCCATCCGATTTTCTCAAGAGAAAGCAAAAATCTCAACTGCGGGACAAACAAAGCCCCGAATAAAAACAGCAAACTTATCAAAATCGCAGCCAAAAGATAAGTGTTTGAAAAAATATTTATTTTCCAAATAGGCTTTCTAAAATTCTTCAAGGAAAAAGCAAAAAAAATGGAATCTATGGACAACGCCCCAAAAACAATGGTCCGCGAATATTCAATAGTATAACCCAAAAAGAGATAAAGCACCAAAAACAAAAAAATCAAAAGAATACTTGTAAAAATTGCCAAAATTATTATTAACGTCTTGCTTTCCGGCGTCAAGAGTTTTTTGGCGGCAAAGGAACCCGGCCTCATTTTCATCAAATCTTTCTCCTTCGGTTCAAAAGCAAAGGCAAAATTCATAAAACCTTCTTCTATTAAATTGATCCACAAAATTTGCGCCGGTAAAATCGGCAGGGGCAAACCAACAACCAAAGAAAAAGCAATTAAAACAATCTCACTAAAGCCCGTGGAAAGAAGATACACCAATATTTTTCTTAAATTAACCAAAATTTTTCTCCCCTCTTCAATGGCAGATATTATTACGCTGAAACTATTATTTAAAAGAACGATTTCCGAAGCCTCCTTGGCCACCTCCGTGCCGGAATTAAGCGCGATGCCCACCTCGGCTCTGCGCAAAGACGGCGCGTCATTGATACCGTCACCGGTCATTGCCACCGTTTTATTCTGCCCTTGCCAGGCTTTAACTATCCTCAATTTTTGATGAGGTAAAACTCTGGCAAAAACTTTTATACTCCCAACCCTTTCGGCCAATTTTTTATCACTCCATTTTTCCAAAAAACCACCCTCCACCACTTCCTCCACCCTGCCGTCTTTTGTAATCCCAACCTCATCGCTTATTTTCCTGGCTGTTTTTTTATGATCACCCGTCATCATTACCGTTTTTATACCCGCCATTTTTGCCTTTTCTAAAGAACGCGAGACATCCGGCCGCAGCGGATCATGAAAAACAACAAAACCTCCAAAAATAAAATCTTCAAACACGTGGTCGTTGTCACGCGGAAACTCTTTCCAGCCGCCTTCTCTATAGGCAACACCTATTACTCTGGCTCCTATCGCGGTTTGTTTTTCCATCGCATCACGCAAAAAATGACCGGTTTCCTCGGATAACCCGACAATCTTGCCGTTTTTATAAACCCTTCTGGACAAACCTAAGATATATTCCGGCGCGCCGCTTATAAAAAGGCGGTTTTTCGTTTTGCTTATTTTATTTAAAGAAGCCGCGAATCGCCTTTCCGGATCAAAAGGCAAAAAGTCAATTCTTTTTTGTTTTTCTAAAACCCCATGAGAATAAATCCCCGATTCCATTCCGGCGATAAGCAGGGCCTGTTCCAACGGTTGGCCGCGAACCACCCAATCAGACAAAGGGTCTTCCGGATTTTCAACAAAAGCGCTAGAAGCTAAAATTGCCATTTCTAAAACAACCTCCCGATCACTATCCTTACCCAAAAAACCGCCGGCGTCTGTTTTTTGCTTTCCCTTTTCTTTTTTTTGTAAATAATCAAGAGTCAGAATATCCGATACGCGCATTAATGCCTGCGTTAAAGTGCCGGTTTTATCAATCAAAATCACATCCACCGAACCCAGTGTTTCCGCGGCGTTTAATTTTTTTACCAAACCCCCTTTTGACAAAATCCTTTCCATTCCGATAGCCAAAACCACGCTCACCGCCACGGGAAGACCCTCGGGAATTGCCGCCACCGCGATTGCCACGGAAGTAAAAAACATTGTGGCCGCGGATTCTCCCCTGAAAACACCAATGGCAAAAATAAAAACCAACGCGCCTAAAATAAAAAAACTTAAGAACCTAGCCAGCTTTTTAACGCTTTTTTGAAAAGGAGTAAGGGGGGGCGTTTCTTCTCCCACCATCCGCGCGATTTTTCCGAATTCCGTATTAAAACCGGTTGAAACCACCAGCGCTTCGGCCCAACCCTCTGTTACAAGTGTTCCCATCCAAACCATGTTTTCTCTATCCGGCACGGAAACAGATTCTTTTAGTTTGCCTTTTCTCTTTGAAGAAGCCATCCACTCACCCGTCAAAACCGCCTCGTTAATCTCCAGCCCCCTGCAATCTATCAGCCGCGCGTCTGCCGCCACCTGATCACCGGCAGACAAAATCAAAACATCTCCCGGCACCACCTTGTCGAACAAAATCATCTGTTTCTTGCCCCCGCGCAAAACAGTGGCATATTTTTTCTGAGATTCTTTTAACTTGTCAAGGCTGCGGGAAGCTTTCCCCTCCTGAAAAACACCAATGGCCGTATTAATAACCACGGCAATCAAAATCACGACAGAATCGGTATATGCCCGCAAAACAAGTGTTGCCAAACCGGCGACAAGCAAAATAAAAACCAGAGGACTTTTAATTTGCCTCCAGACCAATCTTAAAAAATGCGGACTTTCTTTTTTATAAAAAGCGTTCGGCCCAAACTTTTCCAAACGCAATTCCGCTTCTTCTTGAGAAAGACCGGCTTTTGAAGATTCCAGCGCTTCAAAAACTTTTTTGACAGACAAACCATGCCAGTTTTTATCCGGCTGAAACAATGTCATTATTAAATATTATAACATACGAAAAACCAAAGCGCAGTATAAACCACAACGGTCGCTAATTGACAAAATGGTTTTTTTATGTATAAATAGAAAAAAGAAAGGCCGCCTGCGTTAAAACTACGGCGGACCAAGGGAGGTGAAAATTGAAAAAGAAATTCGGTAAATTTTTCAGCGGAGAGACAAAACACGGGCATGGGCCATGGGTCAAACGGTACATGCACGCGGCCTCCGTGGCCCAGGCGAAAAGAAATTTTCGCCTTCAGCACAACAAGGAAAACGGACGGATTCCCTACGCTTTCGTGGAAGTAGAAAACGTCCGCGAA
>PEZL01000021.1 GCA_002774055.1 Candidatus Tagabacteria bacterium CG09_land_8_20_14_0_10_41_14
AAAGCCGGCAGGAAGCGATTAATCTAGGGGCCAAAGGAACTCCTTTCATTGTATTGCGCAAGGGAGAAAAAATAATCACAATTATTCCCGGAGCCTTGCCGTATGAAGCTCTAAAAAATCTCGTGGAAGAAAACATCGAGTCCCTCTAACCTAATCAACAACACCCCTCAAATAATTCAGCGCCAATAATAATTAAATCGTACATGATTGCAATGCTTCTAAGCCCGGCAATGTTCCCTTGATTAAAAAATCAAGCATGGCTCCGCCGCCCGTGGAAACAAAATCAAACTCTTCCATCAAGCCGTACTCTTCCAAAAACTGGACGCTTTCCCCGCCGCCGGCAACTTTATATGCCTCTTTGTTTTTTACAACCTCCGTTATCACGGCTTCCGTGCCCTTTACAAACCTGCTCTGCTCAAATTTTCCAAGCGGCCCGTTCCACACAATTGTTCGCGCTCTTTTGATATAACCGGCATATCTTTTTATGGTTTCGGGGCCGATGTCTAAACCGCCTTCCGCGTAATCCCGCGGTAAAACAACATTCAAGGGAAAAGATATAATTTGTTTTCCTGCATCCAAACCTATTTTTCCGCCAACCAAAACGTTGTCATATTTCTCCGCGAAAAAATTTATTACCGGCAATTTCGTTTCAGCCTTTACCCCTCCAATGATAGCCAAAGCGGGTTTTTCAAAAATTTTTCCAACTCTGTCTAACTCCGCGACCTCTTTCTGCAAATTAATACCGGCAAAAGACGGAAGAATGCCGGCAACGCCAACTACTGAAGCATGGTTTCTGTGACAAGCGCCAAATGCTTCATTTACAAAAACATCAAAATTTGCGGCCAGTTCTTCGGCAAGTTTTCCACCGGAGTTTTCCTCCGGTCCGAAAAAACGAACGTTTTCAAGCATTAAAATCTGCCCTGTTTTTAAAACCCCCATGGCATTCTTAACTTTTTCTCCCAAACAATCATCAACAAAAACCATATCGTGTCCTAAAATCTGCCCAATTTCTTTATAAAAATTTCTGAAAGAAAATTCTTCCTCTCTGTCTTTCGGCCTCCCCAAATGAGAAAGCAGGGCAACCCCCACATCTTTTTGCGACAAAACAAAATCAATTGTTTCTTTTGCCGCTTTTATTCTGTGTCTCTCTCCTATTTTGCCGTCTTTTACGGGCACGTTAAAATCCACACGCATCAAAACGCGTTTACCTTCTAATTTGGCATTTCGAATATCAAGCAAATTCATATCTTAAAATTTTGTGTTAAAAAATTTTCAATTTTTCCCGCCAAATGCGAGATCCCGCTGTGGCGGGACAATGAATCAATTTTCAAATCGTCGTCGACGTTTTTAATTGATAATTGGATAATTGATCATTGATTGATAATTGATCATTGATAATTGATAATTAAATCTTGTTATTTCAAAGATTTAAGAATATCAACAAAACTCTTTACCTTCAAACCGGCCCTTCCAGCCAATATCCCGTCCGCCCTGCCTTCCTCCAAAAATCCTCTGGCGTTTTTACCATCCACCGAACCGCCGTACAAAATAGGCACTTTGTGGGCCACTTTTCTTCCAAACCTAAAAAATAAAATCTTTCTTATATAAATACTGGTCTCCAAAAAATTTCGCGGGGTATCGGCCGCGGCTCCTTTATTGGAACTTATCGCCCAAATCGGCTCATATACGATAAAAAGATTTTTCAAATTATCTTTGGGGATTTTTTTAAACCCCTCTATGATTTCTTCTTTGAGAAACTTCAGATATTTTCCTTTTTCATCCCTCTCCTCTTCTCCGACACAAAAAAACACCTTTAAATTATTCTTTAACGCCGTTTTTATTTTTTTATTAATAATTTCGTTATTGGCCATCAGATATTTTCTGCGCTCAGAATGGCCGACAATAACATATTTAACGCCAAAATCTTTCAGCATTAACGGAGAAATTTCTCCGGTATAAGAACCCCTGTTTTCCCAAAAAACATCCTGGCTGCCCAAATTAATTTGGTTTTTGTATTTTGCCTGCCTGCCAATAGGCATGGCATTATGTATTATGCCCGACAACCGATCCAGATAAACAAAGGGGGGGCAAACAACGACCTCGGTGTTTTTCATCTTGGGTGCGCTCTTACAAACCCCGATAAAAAGCGCCTCCGCTTCTTTTACAGAATTAGGATTCATCTTCCAGTTGGCTACTATAAATTTCTTGGCCATCGTTCTTATTTTACACCAATAAGCGCGCCGTTTCCAAATACAGTCAAGCCCGACACAATGATACCGGCAATAACCAGCCCCAAAAAAATCACGGCCAACGCGCGCTTCATTGGTATGTCAAACAAAAAAGCGGCCAGGGCGCCGGTCCAGGCGCCGGTAAAAGGCAAGGGAATGGCCACCAAACCCAAAAGCGCCCAATGCTCCCATTTTTCAAATTTATGCGCGTGGTGATCGCGTGTTTTTAAAAAAATATAATTCAATAATCTGTTAAAAAAATAAAAACGATGCATAAAAAATTCGGAAAAATGTTTCAAAAAAAGAATCAAAAAAGGGACAATCAAAAAATTAGACAAAACAGCAACGATAAAAACCCAAAAAGGGTTAAGATGAAAAACCAAAACCCCCAAAGGAATACCGGCCCTAAGCTCAAAAACAGGGGAAGCGCTTGAAAGTATCACCCAAAAAATTTGCTCCGTCATACCGCCTTCCGCAAATTATCGGCGGCTTCCTCCGGGGAAACCGCCACCACCTCTATTCCGCAACCAAGTTCCAGGCCGGCCCAGCTAAAACCGCGCGGCAATATTTCAATATGCCAATGGTAATGGCCGGCGCTGCCGCCACCCACAGGAGCGGTATGAATAAAAAAATTATAAGAAGGCGAACCCAGCGCCTTTTTAATTCTTACAAACGCGCTTTTCAAAATTGAAGCCAGAGAAGGAAAAAGTTCTTTGTCTAAGTCTTCAAAATGCGAAGCATGCTTCAGGGGATAAATCCTGGTTTCGTAAGAAACACGAGGAGCAAAAGGAACCAGCATTACGAAATGTTCGTTCCTCTCTATAATACGAGTTTTATCCTTTATCTCCTGTTCCACCATTACGCAATGCACGCATTTTTTATTTTTAGCATAAAAATCCTCCGAACCTTTTATGCTTTTGGACACATCCGGATCAATTATCGGCAAAGCAGTAATCTGAGAATGAGGATGCGACAAGGAAGCGCCTGCTGCCTCGCCGTGATTATGAAAAATCAAAATATATTTTATGCAATCATCTTTTGCCAAAACACGATATCTTTCTTTGTATGCTTTTAAAACAATCACAACCTCTTCCGGGGTCATTTCGGCAATAGTTTTGTAATGATCTCTGGTAATAATAACTTCGTGATAACCAACAGCGGTCAGTTTTCTTTCAAAATTTTTTTCTTCGGGTGCGGGACACTGCTCTTTACGCATAAGCAAAGGGTATTTATTGGGAATTACCTGCAGAAACCAAGACTTAAAATTTTCCATTTCAAACACCTTGGCGTCCGGAGACGGATACCACAAAAGCGGAAAGGGATTTCCGCTTTTTTGAGGATCTTCAAACGGGCATTTTTTTATATCGTCTTTCTTCTTTTTTTTCTTAACTTCAAACGTATGCGGCCTTTTTCCACGCAAAGTGCCGGCAATTAAAATCCAGTCGCCGCTTACAAGATCTCTTCTGAACTCAGGACTACCCATAATTATTTATATTTCCCTCTTAAAGAGTTAAATTTTATCTGCAAAAGCTCCATTAAAGTCCTCAGATAATTGGCAAAGGTAACTTTTCCCGGAGGATTCTCCCATTGAACAGGCAATTCTTTTATTTTATACCCCAATTTCTTGGCAATAATCAAAACTTCTATGTCAAAACCCCAACGCATAATGGTTTGTCTAGGAAAAATTTTTTCTGCGGATTCGGCCGTAAACAATTTGAACGCCCTTTGGGTGTCGTGAATCTCCCAAATGGTTAAAACACGCACCAAATATTTGGAAAGTTTTCCCAAAACATTTCTGTAGATTTTAGAAAAACCCGTGTATTCTTCTTTAGCCCTGCCGCCCTTAATTTCAATGGAACCAATCACAACATCATACTTTTGTTCTTTTATGTAAGGCCAGAAGTTTTCAATTTCTGTTATCTTTATGGCATTATCCGCGTCCATAAAAAGGCGATATTCTCCACTTGCCAAAAGCATACCCTGTTTCACCACGCCGCCCTTCCCTTTGTTTTTTTCGTTATCTATCAATTTAAGACGCGGTATGATTGCCTCCAATTCTCTTATTGCTTCGGCTGTTTTGTCTTTAGAACCGTCATTAACAACAAATATTTCCGAGGAGTAATTTTGCTTATTTAAATACCTGCTGACGTCAAGGATTGTGTCAGCAATCCTTTTTTCCTCATTATAAGCCGGTATTATTATGGAAAGATGAAGATGTGTATCGCGCATCATACTTAAATTATATCTTCGCTTTGCTTGATATAATTACGTCGTTCGGTCGAAATGATAATTTTATTCTCATTTCTCCCTCACTAGTAATTATAACAAAAAAACGCGCTTTCAAGAAACAGTACGGTCTAGATAACTCTGCAAAATGATGGCGGCGGCAGAGGCGTCTTTTCTAACTATCGAGCCCTGCCTGCCCTGCCTACCGGACAGGCAGGCGGCAGGCAGGGTCTCACCTCGATAGTTGGAGGTTTTGCCGCGAGGTTTAGTCGCGGAAAACGGCCTCTTGGCCTGCTGAGTGGTTAAAACTTCATTTTCATAAATAACGGGCAGCCCTATTGATTTTTCCATCTCCTTTTTGAATTTTTCTATCTGGCCTAAAATCTTACCGGCATCGCCCTTATACCCCTCCGGTTTACCCAAAACAATTTTTTTAACATTATTTTCTTCGCAAATTTTCCGTATCTCCAAATTTACGTCTTGCGGTAACGTAAATTTGATAACCGAGTAAGGGAAAGCGAATTTGCCGGTTTTATCGGACAAGGCCAAGCCGATTCTTTTTGTGCCATAATCTACGCCTAAAATACGCATAAGAGCATCATAACAAAAAAAATGCCCCTCACCAAGGTTGGTGAGGGGGAAAAGATTGACGATTTACGAGGGACACACATTGTGATAGTCGCATTAATTTTAATTCATTTATTCTAAAAATAATACACAAAACTATATTTTTGTCAAGACTATGCAGCCATCTTTTTCCACCACTATTGTATGTTCAAAATGAGCAGAAAGCAAACCGTCTTTTGTTTTCCAAACCCAGCCGTCTTTACCAAGCATCACGTCTTCGCGCCCCTCGCAAAGCATGGGTTCCAAAGCCAGAACCATTCCTTCTTTTAATTTCAGACCCTCACCTTTTTTTCCATAATTAGGAATGTCCGGGTCTTCATGCGGGATATAACCAACGCCGTGTCCCACCAATTCTTTCACAACGGAAAATCCCGCGGATTGGGCAAAATCCTTGACAACAAATCCATAATCACCCAGACGGCCGCCGGCTTTCATTTCTCTCATCCCCCTTTCCAACGCCTCCCTTGTGGCATCTATCAGTCTTTTCGCCTCCTCACTTATTTTTCCGACACCAACAGTAACAGACATATCGGTAAAAAATTTTTTGTATTCCAATCCCAAGTCCAGACTTACAATATCTCCCTCTCTTAAAATTTTATCGGCCGCAGGCAGACCGTGAACAATTTCATCATTTATTGAAACGCAAAGCGAAGCGGGATATTTTTTAGTATCTCCGGGCGGTGAATAATTTAAAAAAGAAGGTTCTCCGCCCGATTTTTTAATTAATTTATAAGCCAAATCATCCAGTTCTTTGGCTGAAACACCCGGCTTAACGCGAAAAACAACCTCATTTAAAACGGAGGCAAGTATCCTACCCCCCTCTTTCAAAACCTTTATTTCCTCCGGACTTTTTATAGAAATCATAGTTTCAATAAAAAACACATGTAAAATTTTCAAAATTGCATTTGAGCGAAAAGCAATTTTGAAAATTTAAATTAAAATTGAAGTGCCGCCATTATATCCGCGTGAATTTTTTCCACCGGCTGAGCTCCATTTATAATAAAAACCTTATAATTCTTTTTTAAATACTCTATGCCCGGCACGGTTCTTTCCTGATATTGCCTGACTCGCTCATCTATCTCGGCATCCAAGTCTCTTTTTTGAAGAACACCATCGCATATAGGACACTTGTCGCCGATTTTAACACCAATATTCAAGCGCGTACTCACAACATGATTTTCGTTCTTATTGCAAACCAATCTTTCTCCCGCGCGTTTTTTCGTTTCTTCAGCGGAGACATCAACCACAATGCCAACAATGTTTTCTTTCCCGACTGATTCACTCAAAAAAGCCGGCAAGTTTTCCGCTTCAAAAAGCGTTCTTGGTGAACCGTCAAAAACAATCCCGGCAATATTATTATCTGCCAATATTTCGCCCACTCTTTCTTTTTGCGCACGCAACAGCCACTCCGGTTCGAACAAAATCCCCTCTTTGTATAATTTTTCCTGCCTCGCGGTTTCCAAATCTTCGGCCTTGTGCTTAGCAATGTATTCTTTCCCCTCCCTACTGGTTATAAAATGATAAAATCCCGTTTTTTCAACCAATAACCTAGCCTGCGTTCCCTTTCCGGCGCCGGGAGGCCCTATCACAAATATGATTTTATTCATACTCTCTCATCACAATCTGGCCATTAATCTGCTTAACGGTGTCCAAAACAACAGACACCACGATCAAAAGCGCGGTACCGCCGATGGCCAAACTTGCCATGCCCGTTACAGCCCTCATCCCCAAAGGAAGCACCGCAATGAGGCCCAAAAAGACGGCGCCAACCAAAGTGATGCGTGTTATGATTTTCGCGATATATTGGGCGGTAGGCCTGCCGGGTCTGATACCAGGCACAAAAGCTCCGCTTTTTTGGAGATTTTTAGAAATCGCATCCGGATCAAACGTCACGGCTGTATAAAAGTAAGTAAAAAGAAAAACCAAAACAAAATAAAAAGAAGCGTAAACCCAGGGATTATTAAAGAAATTGTTAAAAGCAGTTAAAACACTCTGAAAAGTAGGACCGCCGACACCGGCCAAAACGCCGGTAATCATCTGGGGAAATAACAAAATAGACAAAGCGAAAATAATGGGAATCACCCCGGCCTGGTTTACGCGCAAAGGAAGATAGGTAGATATCCCGCCGTAAACGCGCATACCGCGCACCCTTTTGGCGTAAGAAACAGGAATCGGCCTCTGGCCTTCGGTGATTATCACAACTCCGGCAATAATCAAAAGCGCCGCCGCGCTAAAACACAGAAACAAAGGAACATCGGTTGAATCAAAATCAAGCAGCACCTGTTGAAACGACATGGGTATACTCGAAACAATACCGGCAAAAATCATTAAAGAAATGCCGTTTCCGATTCCGTACTCCGAAATTAACTCTCCCAGCCACATCAAAAAAATGGCGCCGGCAGTAACTATAACAACATTAACCAATCTATCAAAAAAAGATAAACCCACAATAACCCCCTGACGCTCCAAAAGTGAAAGCAAAGCAAACCCCTGTAAAAAAGCAAGCGGGGGTGTAAGATAACGGGAAATTTGGTTAAATTTTCTTCTACCCGCCTCTCCTTCTTCCTGATATATTTCTTTAAGACGGGGGAAAATCATGGTCAAAAGCTGCATTATGATAGTAGCGGTGATATACGGACCAACACCCAACATAACAACAGAAAGATTTGACAGGGCGCCGCCGGAAAAAACATTCAAAAGACCAAAAAACTGGTTGCCTTTCAAAAAAGCCGCCAGTCTATCGGCATCAATGCCGGGAATCGGAATAACGGCGGCGATTCTGAAAATAACCAAAATAAGCAAGACAAATAATATCTTTTTTCTCAAATCCGCATCTTTAAAAGCAAGCTTTATTTTTTGCAAAAACTGGCTCATTTTTTTACAGGCTTAAAACGATATCCTCTTTTCTTGGGAAGTCTTTTAATTATATCCCTCAATTGCGGCCTGAGTTTTCTGCCCGCTCGCGATTTTTGCCCCTTCAAACCTCTACCGCTGTACGTTCCGCGTTTACCTCCTCGGCCAATACGTTTTTTATCTTTATTTTTTGTCGATGGTTTTAATTGATGCAGCTGCATAATATTAAACTTCGTGCTTCAATTTGCGCAAAGCGCAAATTGTTGCCTTGGCTATATTCAATTTATTCTTACTCCTTGAAATAACCTTGGATACGACATCTTTTACTCCAGCCAAATCCAAAACAGTACGAACCGCGCTACCCACAACCAAACCTCTTCCCTCTTTTGCCGGTCTTAAAACAATATAAGCACAGGTAAATTTCGCCCCAACCTCATAGGGGATAGAATTATTTTTTGTTAACGGAATTCTAACACTCTTTTTCTTCGCCTCTCTTACAGCCTTATCTATGGCGATGGCCGTATTGGCGCCTTTACCCATACCAATGCCGACCTCTCCTTTTTTGTTGCCGACAACGGCGGTAACGCGAAAACTAAATCTTCTGCCGCCGGCAACCACACGGCTAACACGCCTGATATCAATAATCTTTTGTTCAAAATCCCGGCTACTTTTTTTGAATTTGTTTTGTGGCTTAACCTCCATCTTAATAAAAAACATTTTAAATCAAAAATCTACGCCGCCTTCGCGGATAGCGTCGGCCAAAACTTTAACGCGGCCATGATACGCGTAGCCGCCCTTGTCAAAAACCGCCTTGCTTATTTTTTTCTTTTTTACCTCCGCGGCGATTTTTTTTCCCAAATCCCGGGCGGACCTTTTTGTATCCGTCATTTGGAACAACGTCTTTCCTTTCTCGTCATCAATGAACTGCACGCTTAAAAATTTGTTGGAACGAAAAACAGAAATCCGCGGACGCTTGCTAGTGCCTTTAATCTTGGCTCGCACCCGGCGATGCCGTCTATATCTTTTCTTCTGCTTATCCTGCATGGGTATTAAAATTTAATTGAAAATTGAAAATTGAAAATTGAAAATTTTATACTGTTCCCGCGGCCTTCTTACCGGCCTTTCTTCTAATGACCTCGTCTTCGTATCTTATGCCCTTTCCTTTGTAAGGTTCCGGTTTTTTAAAAGCCCTTATGCTGGCCGCGGTCTGACCGACCAACTCTTTATCAATTCCGGAAACTTCAATATTATTTTTTTCAGAAGTTATCTGAATTCCCTTGGGTATATCCATCTCTATGGGATGAGAAAAACCCAAACTTAAAACCAATTTTTCCTCCTTTACTTGGGATTTGAAACCAACTCCTTCAATTATCAACTTTTTAGAAAAACCATCAACCACACCCTTTATCATGTTCTTGATGTGAGAAGCATAAGTGCCCCAAAGAGCCGTATCTTCCGCGTTATTCTTGCGAGGAGATAATTCAATACCCAGCTCGGTCTTCTTTAAGAGAATGGCGTCCTTAAAAACCCGACTCAATTCTCCTTTGGGCCCTTTAACTTCAACCCTTCCGTTTTCTATTTTTACATCAACTCCTTCGGGAATCGTTATTGGTTTTTTCCCTAATCTACTCATATTATTTATAGTGAGCCTGTCGAACTACCACACTTCACCAATTAATTCCCCGCCGACCTTCTGTTTTCGCGCCTCTTCTCCCGTCAAAACTCCCTTCGGTGTAGACAAAATATTTATACCTCTACCCCCTCTTACCGGATAAATTTCGGAATAAGAAACGTAAACCCGGCGCGAAGGCTTTGAAATTCTTCTGATTTTTTCGAACGGCGGCTTATCATTTTTGTAAACCAAAACAATATCTATTATCTTTCTGTTTTTCTTTCCCAGACGCGCCACCTCTTTGATATAACCCCGTTTTTCCAAAAGTTTTGCCAATTCCATTTTAATCTTTGAATAGGGAATGGACACCGATTCATGCCCGGCTTTATATCCGTTTCTTATTCTTGTAAACATATCTGCGATTGAATCTGTCATAATTTTTACGATAATCTCACTCAACTACCAAGAAGATTTCCTGACCCCCGGGATTTTCCCCTCGTTGGCCAACTCCCTAAAACATATGCGGCATAAATCAAAATCTCTCATATAACCCCTCTTGCGGCCGCAACGAAAACAACGCCTCACAACCCTGGACTTGTATTTCGGTTTCTTTTTTGCCCTTGCGATTACTGATTTTTTTGCCATACTATTTCTTGAATGGAAAACCCATTAGTTTTAAAAACTCAATTGACTTTTCCTTGCTAGCGGCAGTGGTAACAACGGTGATAGACAAACCAAAAGCGCTTTTCAAATCCTCATTGACCATTTCCGGGAAAATAAGATGATCCTTCAGACCGATGGTTAAATTACCGGCCTCATCAACCGCGTCAGGATTCAAACCCCTGAAATCCCTCTGACGCGTCAAGGCAACAAAGAGCAATTTATTTAAAAAATCATACATTCTTTTACCCCGCAAGGTAACACTATAACCAATAATGCTGCCTTTGGCAATTTTAAAAGACGATATAGACTTTTTGGCCGGACGTTCGGAAACTTTCTGACCCGTAACAACGGCCAGGTGTTCGGCAACGCGCTTTCGCTGTTCATCGTCTTTTACCGAACCAATTCCCGTATTAACGACGACTTTTTCAATTTTTGGCACGGCCATTACATTGGGATATCCGAAACTTTTTAACATCCGCGGCACCGCGTCCTTTTTATATATTTGTCGCAAATCAAACTTCATCCCGTTAGTGATAGGAAACTTCTGTTTCCGTATCTTAAATTAATTTGATAATAATTTAACAACCTAAACATTTACAAGCCCCGTGTGAAAATCAACAGATTGAATCACTAACGGGATTCATGGTTTAAATTTCTGATTGACATTTTTTACAAACTCTAACTTTTTTCTGAGCTTCTATTTTATAAGCCACGCGGACGGGCTTTTCACAATTACCACAAATCAACTGAACATTGGAAACATGGAACGGCAAAGAACGCTCAACGATTTGCCCCTTCTGCCCTTCCTTTTTAGGGCGCAGGTGCTTTTTTCTTACGTTTATCCCCTCCACCACGACCATTTCATCAAGCGGCAAAACTTTCACCACTTTTCCGGTTTTTCCCTTGTCTTTACCTGAAACCACTAATACTTTGTCATCTTTGCGAATTTTCATAATACTTTTTGAGCTAATGAAATAATCTTAGTGTAACCCAGATCTCTTAATTCTCTGGGCATGGGACCGAACATTCTTCCGCCCCTTGGCTCCTGACTTTTTTTACCCTCCAAAATGACCGCCGCATTATCGTCAAATCTTATATAAGAACCGTCTTTCCTGCGAAAAGACTGCTTCTGTCTCACTATCACGGCGACCACAACATCTTTTTTTTTGACTTGCTTTCTTGGCTCAGCGGATTTTACCGAAGCCACAACAATATCACCAATTCTAGCGTAGCGTCTCCTGGAACCGCCCAGCACCTTAATAACATAGAGCAATTTTGCTCCGGAATTATCGGCCACATTTAACAATGTCTGATTCTGAATCATGCTTTCGCTATTACCTTAAAACGCTTATCTTTTGATACGGGACGACACTCCTGAATCGTAACTTTGTCGCCAACTTTATACAGATTATCTTCATCGTGCGCCTTGTACTTTTTCCCCATCCGGACATATTTACCATAGCGTTTATGCTTTATATAACGATTCACCAAAACAACAACAGTTTTGTTCGCCTTATCCGAAACCACCTCACCTTTTAACTTTTTTCTGTTTTTTTTCCTATCCATTTTTCCTCCTGTTAATTTCGGTTAAAACACGGGCTATCTCCGCGCGCAACACGCGCCCCTTTTTAACATTTTTCATCTTGCCTTTTGTAATCCTGAATCTGAAATCCCTCAAGAAATTCTTTTTTTCCCGAAGAATCGTCCGAAGTTCCGCGTCCGACTTATTTTTAAAACTCTCACTTGCCATTTTACCCCGTTAGAAATAGAAAACTTTTGTTTCCGTAAATTATTCTTATAATCTTTATAATCAACTGCTTTCGTTTTTTCAATCCCATTAGAAAAATCAAGACCTGAATTTCTAACGGGGTTTATCTTGATACAAATTTAGTTTTTATCGATAACTTTGAAGCCGCTCGTTTAAAAGCGCCGGCCGCGACATCTTTTTCCACCCCGTCTATTTCAAAAAGTATTCTGCCGGGCTTTACTTGAGCCACATAAACCGCGGGATCGCCCTTGCCTCCGCCCATGGTTAGTTCTGGCGGCCTCTTGGTAAGCGGTTTATCAGGAAAAATACGAATCCATACCTTACCCGTCTTTTGAATAAAACGGTTAAGAGCCCGTCGGGCCGCCTCAATCTGATTGGCGGAAATTTCACCAAACCCATCGGCCTTCAAACCATAACTGCCAAAAGCCAGATAAGTACCGGAAGTCGCCACCGCTTTTTTCTTAGGATTTCTTCTCATCCTATGCCACTTTCTATGTTTAACTTTTTTTGGAAACAACATACTTATTCTTCTCTATAAATCCAGACCTTTATTCCGATATCGCCATAAGGCAGATGCGCGCGTTCTTTCGCGAAATCAACATCCGCCGTCAGTGTTTGAAGCGGCATTTTGCCGCGGGACAACCATTCCCTTCTGCTCATCTCTGCTCCGGCCAGACGCCCTGAAAGGGCCAACTTCACGCCCTTCACTTCTTTATTCGCCATTACCTTATCAAGCGTCTGCTTCATAACGCGTCTGAAGGGCAATCTTTTTTCCAGACTCTCCGCCACCATCTGCGAAACAATCGCCGCTCTAGTTTCCGGACGCTTCACTTCTTCAACCACCACATCCACTCTGCGCTGTTCTTCCACTTTATTTTTTCTCAAAAACTTCTCCACCTGCAGCTTCAGCCTATCCGCGCCTTCACCCTTTCGTCCAATTACCAATCCGGGACGGGAGGTCTTTACAATAACACGTAAAATCTCGGGGGAACGCTCTATTTCTATCGAATCCACGCACATCCCCCGCAATCTTTTCTCCATCCACTCTCTTAACAAAACATCTCCCCTTAACAAAATCCTGTATTTTTTCAGGTTAAACCAGCGCGATTTCCAATTTCGCAAAATTCCAAGCCTGAATGAATATGGATGAACCGTATGACTCATAACTATTTTTTATCACCAAGCACCACTGTAATGTGACTGCTTCTTCTTCTTATTGTCGCAGCCCTTCCGCGCGCCCTCGGCATATATCTTTTCAAAACAGGACCGACGTCAACGGTTATTTCTTTAATATACAAATTATCCGATTTCAACCGAAAATTATGCCGGGCGTTCTGCTCAGCCGATTTTAAAAGTTTCAAAAGGGAAGGGTTTGATTTTTTAGTACTGAACCTTATCTGCGACTCCGCTTCTTTCAAAGACATACCCTTTATCAAATCGGCCAACAGCCTCACTTTTCTCGGTGAAACCCTTAAATATCTTAATTTTGCTTTTACTTCGGTCATGTTCATTTATTGTTTTACCGCCTAGGCCCCCTTGCTTTGGCGAGCCTCGATTTCTTTCTGCATTTTACCGCCATGTCTCACGAATTTACGCGTCGGGCTAAATTCACCCAACCTATGGCCCACCATGTCTTCCGTTATCCTTACCTCTATAAAATCCTTTCCGTTATGAACACCGAACGTGTAACCTATCATTTCGGGAGAAATCTGAGAATCCCTTGCCCATGTCTTAATAACCACGCCATCTCCCGGCTTAACGCGGCTGATTTTTTCCAACAATTTTGCGTCCACATAGGGACCCTTTTTCGCGCTTCGCGTCATAATTATTTTCGTTTCTTCTTAACCCTCCTTTTAATAATCATTTTATTTGAATATTTTTTCGGCTTCCTGGTCCTTACTCCGCCGGTTGTTTTACCCCACTTGGTTTTTGGTCTCTTTGTTCCTCTTGGCTGGCGGCCCTCTCCGCCTCCATAGGGATGGTCCACCGGGTTCATGGCAGTGCCTCTTACAGTAGGCCTCTTGCCAAGCCATCTGCTGCGGCCAGCTTTCCCTATTACCTCCAAATTATGCTCTATATTGGAAGCCTCTCCGATAGTAGCCCAGCACCCGGAAGGAATCTTTCTGATTTCCCTTGACGGCATTTTTAAGTGCGCGTAACCGCCCTCGTGAGACAAGAGTTCGGCAAAATTTCCTGCAGAACGAATCAGTTTAGCTCCGGAGCCCGGCTGAATTTCTATATTATGCACATGCGTTCCGGATAATATCTTCTTCAGGGGCAGGCGATTTCCTGTTTTCAATTCGGCCTTATCTGAAACGATAAATTTGTTGCCTAGCGTTACACCTTGCGGCGCCAAAATATAGCGTTTTTCTCCATCGGCATAAGAAACCAGGGCGACGAAAGCGCTGCGATTCGGGTCGTATTCAACGCTTTCAATCTTGGCCGGAATGTCTTTTTTGTCATACTTAAAATCTATTTTACGATACAATCTCTTACTGCCGCCGCCATTATGGCGAGTGGTAATCTTACCGCTGCTTCTGCCTTTATCTCTCTTAAAACCCATCGTAAGTTTTTTAAAAGGATCACTTTTGGTGGAAGTAAGCAGGTCCCGATATACCAATCCCGTCATGCGCCTTCTTGATGGAGTTGTGGGTTTGTACTTTTTCATGAATTTGGCATCATGTAATATCTATTTTATCTCCTTTTTTAAAATACACCATTGCTTTTTTGTAACCCGGCCGGCGGCCTTGCTTACCGCGGCTAAATCTAAGTTTCGCCGGCATGTTTGTAATTCTTATTTTTATCGGCTCCAATCCATAAAGTTCCTTTATTGCTTTTTTTATAAGAATCTTGTTTGCCTCTGGCGAAACCCTAAACACAAAAACGCTCTCCTCTGAAACAAGAATCGCCTTTTCCGTAATATGCGGGCTTAAAATGACTTCGGAGGCCAGTTCAGACTGACCTTCTTTTACCCCGCCCGCGACCTTTTCCGCGACCTTAGACTTTGGTGTTTTAAAAGCGCCTTTCGGGGGGCGCTTTAATTTCTCGTCAGCCTTCCGCTTTTTTTTACCTCTTATTATATCAAGTAATCCCATAAGCCATATAAAAATACTATCAAAAAAAGGCCGTCTGTGTCAACAAATAGAAAGAAGACATACAAAAAACCGAAAACCGACTTACGATGTCGGTTTTTCCAGCACCTTCAGAGAATCTTTTATGAAAATGAGATATTTATAGGTTAAAACATCCAACGGATTCAGGCTACGCGCTTCTTCTACTAAAATTCCAAACAAGTTTTTAAAGGCCCTTTTTATTTCATCTGTTTTATTGGCCAATAAAACCTCCGCTCTGTTTTTCTTTTTCTTTGTTAAATCCTCGAAGCCCTTTATCTTGCTTAAATTAGAAACAATAGCGTTGGCCTCCTTTGTCTTTGCGAAGCTTGCCCCGCTCGGCGGGGTTAATTTCAAATTATCCAAAACCAAAATCTCTCCATCGCGAAGTTTTTGGGAAAGAGCCACCAAAAGCGCCTTTCTTTTTGTTTTTTTATTAATTTTCTTTTCGTAATTTTTTTCTTTAAGCGGACCGTGAGTCGCGCCGCCGCCAATCCAAATAGGAGACCGCGTAGAACCGTGCCTTGCCCTGCCGGTTCCTTTCTGTCTCCAAGGCTTTCTGCCGCCGCCCCTGACTTCGGCCCTGGTTTTAGCATGCGCGATTACCACTCTCTTATTTGCCTGCATGGAAACAATTACCTGATGAAGCAAGTCGGCATTGAAAGG
>PEZL01000034.1 GCA_002774055.1 Candidatus Tagabacteria bacterium CG09_land_8_20_14_0_10_41_14
TGGCAGTTCGCGAAGGCTTGGAGTTTTCTTTCGCCGATTCGTTGAAAGATTGGTCTGGTCGGTGGTATGAGATCTTGCCGCAGGGCTCGGGGCTGAACTTAATAGTTAATTTTCAAGGAGAAAGCGCGGCTGATTTCCAGGTGGCGTTGCTGATCTTTAATCTTGACGGCAGTAAAAGCGTCCGTTTTTTAAAGCTTGGTTCAGCCGGGACGGGCGGCGATATCTTGAAAAATTTTGGCAATCAGATCTCCAACGTCGTGCTGGTTTTGTTCAGTCAGACAAAACAGGCAGGATTTACGGCCAATGACCCGGCTTATCAATTTTCTTATGACGTTAGAATAACTTCAGCCGGTCAGCTGCCCTCGCCTTCGTCTACGCCACCCGCACCCTCTCCAACCTCAACGCCCGTTCTTTCGCCAACGCCCGCGCCGCAAATCATTAATCCGAATTTTCTGGTCGGCTCGCTGATCCGCGTTCAGGATGGCATAAAAGTTTATATCATTAACGGCGTTTATAAGCGTTGGCTGCAATCGCCGCAAATTTTGGCCGCCTATCCCCATTTGGTTAGGCAAAGCATTATTGAAGTGACGCCAGAACAGGCTAATTATTATAAGGACGCGTGGCTTATTCGCTCGGCCGGCGATTACAAAGTTTATGAAATTAACGGCGATCTGACCAAACACTGGCTGAATATGAGCGCGGATGAATTTACAAATTCCGGCCGAAGTTGGGGTATGGTATATATAGTAAACGTGAGAGAGCGGGATTTATATAAAACAGGAGCGGAGGTATTAAGATAATTTTTAATTGACGCGTAGCGTCATCCTGAGGGAGCGTAGCGACTGAAGGATCTATAGATTCTTCGCTTCGCTCAGAATGACGATGTTATTTTTTATGAATTCCGAGTTTGCTAATCTTCAAGAAAACATTCTTCTCGCCAACCATACTACTTTCCGTCTCGGCGGGCCCGCGCGGTATTTTGTGGCGGTAAAAAACAACGAAGAGTTGGTGGGGGCCGTAAAATACGCCAAGGCTAACTCTTGGCCGTTTTTCATTTTGGGCGGCGGCAGCAATCTATTGGTGTCCGATGAAGGTTTTAATGGTTTGGTGATAAAAATGCAAAGCGACGGCTTGTCTGTCGTCCTGAGGAGCGAGGCGACGAAGGATCAAAAAGAAGGAGATAAATTAAAGATTGATTGCGATGCGGGCGTGCCTTTCGGGCGGGTCATAATGGAAACATTAAAAAGCGGTTATTCTGGCGCGGAGTGGGGCTTTGGGATCCCTGGCACCATTGGCGGAGCGATTTGCGGCAACGCGGGACGGCTGGGACAGGCAATGGCTCAAGTCGTGGAGAGCGTAACGGCGCTAGACGATAATTTAGAGGTAAAAAATCTGTCAAAAAATGAATGCGAATTTGGCTATCGGGAAAGCCGTTTTAAAAAGACCAAAGAAATAATTATATTGGCAGTTTTAGTTTTTGAGAAAAAAAAGTCGGCAATGATAGAGGCGGTTTTAAATGAAGCCAAAGCCGTGGTCAAGCATTCGCCGCCCTATCCTTCGGCTGGCTGTGTTTTTAAAAATTATGTGGCCTCGTCAAACAATGACCCGTTGCTGGTGGGGCATCATGAGCTAGCCGAGCGCGTGCGCGAGGGTAAGTTGGGCGTGGGGTGGCTGATCGACCAATGCGGCCTAAAGGGCCGGCAAATTGGCGGCGCTAAGATCTGGGAAGGCCACGCCAATTATATCGTTAACGTTGGTGGCGCCAAAGCGCAGGACGTTTTGGCGTTGATAAAATTAGTCAAAGAAGGGGTAAGAGCCAAATACAGGATAGAACTGGAAGAAGAAATTAGGCGGGTTGGTAATTTTTAATTTTAAAATTTAAAAATTCTGCGTTTATCGGGAAAAATCTATTGCATTTATTTTTTACAAGTAGTATTATAAAGGTAAGAAAAAATTATGGAGATTATTTTCAAGAGCAAAAATTTTGAACTGACGTCGAGCATCGAAGATTATGTTCGGAAAAAAATTGAGACACTAGGAAAATTTTTAAAAAATTTCAACCAGGAAATAATTAAATTTGAAGTAGAGGTTGGCCGGACAACCCATCATTATAAAAGCGGCGATATTTTCCGCGCGGAAATTAACTTAAGCCTGGGCGGCCGATTATTGAGAGTGGAGTCGGAACGTGAAGATCTATTTACGGCGATCGACGAAACGCGTGATGACCTGGAGCAGGAAATAAAGAAATTCAAAACGAAAAAAGGCGCGATATTTATCCGCGGCGCGCGCAGCATCAAGAAAAAATTCGGGCTGTCGGATTTGGCGCGGTTTAAAAAATAAAATTCGTAAAAATAATAAGTAGTGGTCTTTGAGGGAGACGCTCTGATAAATTGAAAAAGAAAAAAAACTTTAAGAAATTTTGAAAATTGAGGGTTGGATAATTCAACACCCAGTTTTTTGTTATTTATAAATATCGTGAGCCATTGGTAAAAGAAAGTAACCGCAGATATAATATAAGCAAAACTTACCTAAAAATCGCCGTAGTTAGGTATTTAATTAATAAATATTTAAAACATCCAATAAGTTTTTAAAAGTCAAAAAATGAAAAAACAATTTAATCATAAGATTCTGATTATCGGCTACGGTTCTGTTTCACAATGCACCCTGCCTATTCTTTTGGATAAAATAGAGGTGCCGTTAAAAAACGTTACGATTATCGATTTTGAAGATAAATCCAGGGCTCTAAAAAAATACATGGATAAGGGTCTAAATTTTGTTCGTAAAAAAATTACTAAGGAAAATTTAGGCAAAGTTTTGGCTAAATATGTAGACAAAGGCGGATTGCTGATTGATCTGGCCTGGAATATCGGCACTAACGATATTATCGGCTGGTGTCATAATCACAATGTATTATACGTTAATACATCAGTGGAGGTTTGGGATTCGTTAGCGGGCGTTTTTAAACAAAATCCTTTTGAGAAGTCGCTTTATTGGCGGCAGATGCAATTGAGAAAAATGTCTAAGAATTGGAAAAATGCGACTACGGCCGTTGTGGACCACGGTGCCAATCCCGGTTTAATTTCACATTTTGTTAAGCAGGGATTGATCGACATTGCGGATAGCCTGATTAAAAAAAAGAAAGTAACTCAAGCAGTTGGAGAAGAATTACGCGAGTATATAAAAAAGCGAGATTTCGCGCGGCTAGCTAAAAAATTAGGCGTTAAGGTGATTCATTGCAGCGAACGGGATACGCAAATCACCAATCGTCCTAAAGATGTCAATGAATTTGTTGGTACCTGGAGCATTGAGGGGCTTAGAGAAGAAGGTACGGCGCCGGCCGAGATGGGCTGGGGCACACACGAAAAAAAGCTGCCGATTTTGGCTCACATTCCGCCGTATGGACCGAAAAATCAGATTTTTTTAGCGCAGATGGGTATCAATACCTGGGTGAGGTCATGGATTCCGAATGAAGAAATTGTCGGCATGGTGATTCGCCATGGCGAAGCGTTTGGCCTGTCTGACCGTTTAACCGTTTGGGAAAAGGGCAAAGCGGTTTATCGGCCAACTGTCCATTATGCCTACATGCCGTGTCATGAAACTTTATCTTCGTTATGCGAACTGCGCGGATTAAATTATGTGTTACCGCCGAAATTAAGGATTATGAAAGATGAAATAACGACTGGTGCGGATATTTTAGGCGCGCTTATTATGGGACACAAATATAATAGCTGGTGGACGGGCAGCGCCTTAACCATCGATCAGGCAAGATTATTGGCTCCTCATCAGAATGCTACCACGCTTCAAGTGGCGGCTGGAATTGTCGCCGCGGCGCTTTGGGCGATAGAAAATCCAAAGCAAGGAATTAATCTGCCAGATGACCTGCCACATGATTTTGTTTTGGGCATCGCTAAACCTTACTTGGGCGATTTTATTTCCACATCCTCGGATTGGACGCCGTTAAAAAACCGCGTAGTTTATTTTAAAGAAAATCCGGCCAGCAAAAACAATCCTGATCCATGGCAATTAGAAAACTTCCTCTTCTTACACTAACAAAATAACAATGAATAAAATAGCTTTCAAAAAATTAGCGCAGAAGAATGGAACCCCTCTTTTAATTATCGATCATAAAAAAATCAGGGAAAATTACAGAGAATTTAAAAAAAGACTTCCGAAAGTCCAGGTTTATTACGCCATCAAAGCAAATCCGGAACCGGAAATAATAAAAACTTTGTATAATGAGGGCTCAAGCTTTGATGTTGCCTCAATCTCGGAGTTAAGATTAGTTTTAGACACGCTTACCCCGCTTCTTCAGAGAGATTCGATTTCTCTTCCGGATTTTATTTGGAAGAAAATAATTTATGCCAATCCTGTGAAAAGCTCCGATTCTCTTCCGGAATTAGATATTTATAAACCCTTGCTTACTTACGATAGCTTGGAAGAAATGAAAAAAATAAAATTTAATTGTCCAAATGCGGGGCTCCTCTTAAGGATAAAAATTTCAGACAATGGTTCTTTAGTAAGGTTTTCAAATAAATTTGGAATTGAACCGGAAAAAGCAGCTGAATTGATTGAAGAAACAATTAAATCGGGATTGATAGTAGAAGGAATAAGTTTTCACGTTGGCAGCCAATGCAATAATTTTGAAAATTATATAAAAGCGCTAGAATCTATCGCGCGTATTTTTCGAGAGGTGGAATTAAGAGGATATAAAATAGGAGAAGAAGGCACGAGAGGCGATCCAATAAAACAAATAGACATTGGCGGCGGTTTTCCGGTTAGGTATAACGGAGATGAAAAATTATTTTCGGAATTAGCAAGAATGTTAAACAAGAGATTTGATAAATTATTTTCAGAAGAAAATGTAGATATTTTAGCGGAACCGGGGAGATTTTTAGTTGCCAATGCTGGAACATTGATTACTAAGGTGATATTGGCGAAACACTCAACAAAAATATCTTGTTATCACATAGATGACGGAATTTATCATACTTTTTCTGCGGTCATGTATGATCATTTTAAGCCTAAATTGCAAGCCATTAAAGACGGGGAAAAAACAGAGTGTTATGTTTTTGGCCCAACCTGCGATGGCCTGGATGAACTTTCAAAAAATGAATATATTTATAATACTTCAAAAATACTTTTACCAAAATTAGATGAAGGAGATTTAATTTATCAAGAAAATATAGGTGCGTATTCAAATGCTTCTTCAACCAATTTTAATGGCATGCCTCCCGCAAAGATAACACACATCAATGTTAAGACGTAATCGTG
>PEZL01000042.1:0-185 GCA_002774055.1 Candidatus Tagabacteria bacterium CG09_land_8_20_14_0_10_41_14
TATAGCTATGACCACAAGGAGCTCAATCAATGTAAATCCTTGTTGTTTGACTGTATTTTTGAACATAAACGTAAGAAAAAATATTATCGTTGATCAATTGGAATATCCTGAATGTCAACTTTTTCTATCCCGCCGCCGAAAATCAAAAACAGCGAAATAATAATTACCAGCACCACAAATCCGAG
>PEZL01000042.1:372-5191 GCA_002774055.1 Candidatus Tagabacteria bacterium CG09_land_8_20_14_0_10_41_14
ATTTTATTTTATCACAAACTTAAACGGTATAAAAATTATACAAAAAATTACACAATGACTTTCTTAATCCGTATATAGTAAAACTAATGCGACCGCATAACTTATACTATATACGAATTAGAGAAAATGAATCATACATGTTATTTTACAAAGTGATCGTAGAGTTTTTCTATGTCTTCAAACCGGCCGTCAAAAGTGGATCCTAAAACAGCGATGATAATCGGCCGGTTTAATCCTTTATTTACGGCAATTATCAGGTTGCCGCCGGCCAAATCGTCAAATCCTGTTTTGCCGGCCAAAAGCAATGGAAATTTATTGATAATTTTATTTGTGTTTTCAAATACTCTATCATTTAGGTTTAATGATGCGCGGGTTGTAATTTCCAAAACATCGGCGTAATTTCGGAGCATATAATTCATAAGTTTTACCGTATCTTCGCAGGAGCCATAAGCGCCTGCCGCGGAGTCTGAAATATCCAATCCTGTTGCGTTGAAAAAATACGTTTGCTTCATTCCCAGAGCGGCGGCTTTATTGTTCATAAGTTTGAGAAATTGAGTATTGTTTGGTTCCGGTGTTTCGGAAAACCCGCAACTGAGGGCAAAGGCGGCGTCGTTTGAGGATGATAACAGGATTATGTCGATAATATCGGCAAGTTTCCATTTTTCCCCGACTATTAATCCGTTATCACCTTCTTTTTCTATTGCCTCTTTGGTTATTTCAACAAGGAGTCCTTCTGGAAAATTTTCTTTGGCGACAAGAACGGTCATAAGTTTAGTTAAGCTGGCCAGCGGCCGTTGGACATTGTTGTTTAGTTCAAAGATAAATTCGTTTTTTGACATGTCAAAAACACAAGCGGATTTTGCCAGAAGCGCGGGCGGTTCTTTTTCAATAATTTTTTCAACTTCAACCAAGACAGGACCAGCTGTTTGCGTTGCGTCAAAAGATGTTTGTCGGGGAAACAAATAAGCCAGGGCGCACACTATTATTGTAAGGCTAATTATTGCCGTTAGATTCTTTAGCATATTCGGGTAAGTCTTCGGGTTTGGTAATTCCCAGGTATTGAAACAATTGAGTAGACGCGGAATAGGTATAAACCCGTTTGTCTTTCGGGTTAATTTCGCGTTCAATAAGACCCCGTATCATAAGATTGCGCAAAGTGAAAGTTGAGTTTACTCCTCTTATATAATCAATTTCCGAACGCGTTACCCCCTCTTTGTTTAATCCGCCTTTGTAGATTATTATGGCCAATGTTTCCAGGCCGGCCTTGCCGATGTTTTTATTTAACTCTTCTTTTAAGAGCGCTTCGCAGTATTTTGAAGATTCGGGCGCGGCGCCGAGCATTATTTTGTCTTTATTTTTTATTAATCGCAGTCCTCTTTCTTTTAGGTTTTCATCAAGTTCAGAAACCGATTTTTCAATTTCTTCTTCTTTTTTGCCAAGCACTTTGGTTAAACGCGAAATGGCCAGCGGTTCGCCGGACAAAAAAAGCAGCGCTTCAATATGATTGCTTAATTTCACCCCGTTAGATATTTTGTTGTTTTGTGTTGTTTCTTGCATAAGCGGTTGATATCTAACGGGGTTCATGTTTTGTAATTTCTATTTCCCCGAAGTTTTGGCTTTGTTTTACTATTATAAGCCCTCTTTTGGTTAATTCAAGAAGCGCCAAAAAAGTTATTATTAAATCAACTTTTTTGCATTCAGGATTATTTTGGATTTCCGAAAAACAGGTTTTGATTTTGCTTTCCACCATTTTTATCAGTTCATCTATTTTTTGTTCCAGGGAAACGGTTTTTTTCACCAGTGTTTCCGGCAGCGTCTCTTTTTCTCTTTGCGGTATGTTTTCTATCAATCGCGCCATTGTTTCCGATAATTTCGATACGGTAACATCGGCGGGTTCTATAAATATCGGTTCGGTTTGTAAGAACGCTTCCCGGCCGAAAATAATGCGCTTGCCGAATATTTTTTCCAGCTCGCGGCTTAAGGCGCGAAATCGTTTGTATTCTCTTAATCTTGCCTCCAGAAATTCTATGTCTTCCTTCTCTTCCTCTGAAAGTTTTAAGGACGGCATCAGAGAGCGGGATTTTATAAGCATCAGCGTGGCCGCTACCACAATAAAGGCGGCCACATCTTGTATTGGGAAGTTTTCAATTTTTTTAAGGTATTCCAGGTATTGGTCGGCTATTTCTGCCAAAGAAACTTCGTTGACGGAGAGTTTCTTTTTGTCTATAAGTTCCAAAAGCAGGTCCAGCGGGCCTTCAAATTGTTCAAGTTTTATCCGGTACATTATTCTTCTTTTTTGATTTCTATTCCCAGTTCTTTGAGTTGGTCCGGGGTTAATTCAGATGGCGCGTTCATCATTAAATCGCGGCCGTCTCCGGTTTTGGGAAAGGCGATAACTTCGCGGATGCTAGGTTCATTCTGAAGAATTGCAATCAGCCGGTCCAAGCCCCAGGCAATTCCGCCGTGGGGCGGCGCGCCGTACTTGAATGCTTCCAGCATATGCCCGAAATTTTCCTGAATTTCTTTTTCACTCATTCCGATAATTTCCAAAACAGATTTTAATAATTCGGGTTTATGATTTCTGATGCTTCCCCCGCCGATTTCAAATCCGTTTAAAACAATGTCGTATTGGCTGGCAATTATTTTATCTATATCTTTTTTTTGCAGCAGTATTTCTTCGTGCTCCGAAATAGCCGCTGAAAACGGATTGTGGGTGAAGGTCCATTCGCTTTTTGTTCCCGATTCACCTTTCGCGGCTTTAGCGAAGAAGGGGAAATCTATAATCCAGCAAAAAGCCAATTCATCGGCGTTATTTTTATCTTGCCTTAAGTCCGGCCTGTCTGTTTTGTATTTTTCCATTGCCTCTTTATAACTAATTCTGGGAAAAGGTGTTTCTTTTATTTTTTTGTCCGGATAGATTTTTTTAACGGTTTCAATAATTAATTCTTCGTTTAATTCCATCACTTCTTCCCTATCCGTAAAAGATATTTCTATATCCAGTTGAGTAAATTCAGGCTGCCTGTCCGCGCGCGTATCTTCGTCTCTGAGGCATTTGGCAATTTGAAAATATTTTTCAATGCCCGAGAGCATAAGTAATTGCTTGAATTGCTGCGGCGCTTGCGGCAGGGCGTAAAATTTGCCCTGGTGCAGCCGTGACGGCACCACGTAGTCTCGCGCCCCTTCGGGTGTGGATTTGGTTAAAAGCGGCGTTTCTATTTCCACAAATTCTCGTTCTGTAAGGAAATTACTTAAAAAGTTTATAAGAATATGTCGCTTTTTGAGGTTATTTTGCAGCCTTTTTCTCCGTAAATCCAAATACCGGTATTTTAACCGGGTTTCTTCATTTACTTCATAGCCCTCGGTGTTTAATTCAAAAGGCGGTGTTTCGGATTTATTTAAAATATTAAGCTTTTTTGCCTGAAGTTCAATTGTTCCGGTTTCCAGGTTTTCGTTAACCATATTTTTGGGCCTTTCTGATACTTTTCCTTCCACTTCAATAACGTCACCCGGCCGAAGCTGGTTGGCTTCAGAGCCAAACACAATTTGTAAAAGTCCGCTCGTGTCTATAAGGTCTATAAAAATGAGTTTGCCGTGGTCGCGCCGGGTGTCCACCCACCCTTTTACCAAGATATCCTCCCCTATTTTTTGAACAGTTTCTTTTATGAGTGTTCTGCGCATGCCTATTATGTTATCAGATAGACGGAACTATTTCAATTTTTTCAACGACCACTTAGTATTTTTAATCAAAAACTTGCTTTTTATAGTTAAATCAAGTATAAATGAACCAGAAGAGAACGATATAGAATATTAATGAAAGGGGGTGAGAAAAATGGGAAAAGACAAAGGAAGAGGCGGAAATCCAAACAAGGGGCCGGGAAAACCACCCGCACCCAAACCCCCGAAGCCCCCAAAGGGTAAATAAGGGGTACCAGAAACGGAAGAGGGCATACCTCTTCCGTTGATTTATAAAAACATGGAAAAAAAATACAAAAACATAATAATTAAGGCTAACACGGAAAAAGAAATTGGCAATATCATAAAAGCGCTGAAACTTGTCGAAAGGGAGAGTAAACCGTATGGGAAAAAGCTTCAGACGCTAAGAATAATTTTGGTGCTACAAAACAACAAAGATTACGACAACGAATTGCTTGCGGAATATAGTATTTGGATTTGCAACAAAAAAACAATTCTAGAATCAAGCACGAAATACTTGGCTTCGTTACTTGTGCACGAGGCCAGGCATTTGATGCAATATGACACAAAAAAATTTGCAGGTTACGGAAAAAAGCCGGACAAAAGAAGCAAAGAACTGGATGAACAAATAGAAACGGACGCCTACAAAACTCAAAGAAACTTTTTAAAAAAATTAAAAGCCGAGAGGGAAGTTGAGTGGCTCGACAAGCAATTCAACGAGAAATGGTGGGTTAACAAAACAAAAAAAGGAATTACATATAGTTTTCCTTTGGATAAAACCTTTTACAATTTTTTAAACGACTATAAAAATTCTAAAATAGAATATTATTAGCTCGCCGGTAATTCAATAAAAAACGCACTTCCCTTTCCTTCTCCCTCGGACTCGGCCCAGATTTTGCCTTTGTGGTCGTCAATAACCTTTTTAGCGATGTAAAGGCCGATGCCCATTCCTTTTATTCCCTCTTTGATTCCGCGATGATACCGTTTAAATAATCCGTTCATTTCCTTTTCATTTAGCCCCTGGCCCGTATCTTGTATTTTTATCTGCGCATTTTTGGGTGTAGGCGAGATGGAAACATTTATTTCCCCTTTTTTTGTGTATTTTATCGCGTTGTCCAACAAATTT
>PEZL01000014.1 GCA_002774055.1 Candidatus Tagabacteria bacterium CG09_land_8_20_14_0_10_41_14
TGATATTGAGGTAGACCAGAGGATTAGCGTAAAAACAGAGGAAGACATTAAAGAGGTTAAACAATTTAAGGCAGTTGAAATAACTATCCAATCTGTGCCGGCTATGCCAACTGGGCCGGTTGAATAGTGAAAATATTCAGATCGAACGGAAAAAACGGATTGACACCGCAATAAATTTAACTCAATATCAAAAAATGAACAAATACAAATAACAATTCCCATCCCCCACAAACACCCCAAAGATATACCGGTTGGGTTATTGAATAAAATTATTAAAGAAATGAGAATTCCTCGTGACAAATTCAATAAATTATAAACCAACAATCATCTACGAAGACGAAAATGTTTTGGTTATCAATAAACCGGCGGGACTTTTGGTACACACAGCTCCGGGCATAAAAAAGGAAGAAACATTAACAAAATGGCTGGTAAAAAATTACCCTGAAGTAAAAAACGTGGGAGACCTGCCTGCGCAGGCAGGCGACCCAAAACTTCGTCCCGGCATTGTGCACCGTCTGGACAAAGAAACATCCGGAGTTTTAATCGCGGCCAAAAATCAAAAAACTTTTGAATACTTAAAAAAACAATTCCAAGAAAGGAAAATCAAAAAAACTTATATCGCCCTGGTTAAAGGCATTGTTAAAAACAACAAAGGAATTATCAATACTCCGATTAAAAGATTTACAAAAAGCCGGGAAGCTGAAACCGAATACAAAGTCATAAAAAGATACAAGGGTTACACGCTTTTACAAGCGTCGCCTAAAACCGGCCGCACCCACCAGATAAGAATTCATCTGAAATCAATCGGCCATCCAATCGTCTGCGACAAAGTATACACAAAAAAACCCGACTGTCCCTTCGGACTTAAAAGGCACTTTCTTCACGCCCAATCACTTGAACTAACCCTGCCAAACAATAACCGGATAAAGCTGGAAGCAGACATGCCGAAAGATTTACAAAAAACCCTAATTATGATAAACAAGAACTAATGAAACTATCACCAGCAAATACGGACGAAAGAAAAAAACTAAATATCAGGGCCGGAGACACCGTCCGGGTATGGCAGCGTATTTTAGAAAAAGGCAAAACCAGAAGCCAGGCATTTGACGGTTTAATTATCTCCAGAAAACACGGAACAGAAACCGGCGCCACTTTCACCGTAAGAAAAACCATCGCGGGAGTGGGCGTGGAGCTTACTTTCCCGCTTTATTCCCCGAAGATTGAAAAAATAGAACTTATCGGAAGGCCCAAACGCGTGAGGCGAGCCAAACTTTATTATATTCGGGAAAAAGCCGCGAAAGCCATCCGTAAAAAAATGAAACAAACACGGCAAATTGACGAAGTGGTAATGACCTCCCCTGCCAAGGATTCGGAAAAAGAAAAAACAGAAGAGCCAAAAGCAGAGGAATGAGCCCAGGTGGAGAAATAGGTAGACTCGCATCCTTGAGGGGGATGTGGCCGCAAGGCCGTGCTGGTTCAAATCCAGTCCTGGGCACTAAAAAATCATGAAAGAGTCATACGAAAAATTTTTTACGCCCGAAAGCAAGAAATTTTCTTTGTATATTGAAGAAGGTAAAAAAGAAGCGCTTGGAAAGATAAAAGAAAAATTTGAAAACCCTACGGAGGAAAAAGAAAATCTTGATTTTCACAATACCCGACACACGAAAGACGTCATTCGCCGCACCAAAGAAATACTAACGAAAATGAGGGAAGCGGAACCGCCTTTTATAAGCGAAGAAGACATTCAATTGGGAAAATTGGCAGCCGCTTTTCACGATACGGTTCAAAACTGGCAAGAAAACCCGGTAAAAGAAGGCAGATTTTCAAAAACAATGCGAAAACGCGACACGGGAGAAAACGAAAAAGCGAGCGCTGAAATGGCAAAAGACTTTATGGAAGAAACGAATGAAAAAGAGAAGGAAGAAATTTTTACGGATACGGACAAAGAACAACTGGAACAAGCAATTATGGCGACAGCGCCGGGTTGGGACCCCGAAAACAAAACCGTAATACAGCCAAATCTGAAAAAAGAATCCTCGTATGTTTCCAGAGCGCTAGCCTTGGCAGACATCGGCGCGGCCGGAATGGAGGGACCGGAAAAATTTCTTGAAGAGGGAGACGCGCTTTTTCGGGAAGAAAATATTGACCTGAAAGATATCGCGAAAAATCCCGCCGGACTATCCGCCGATGAAAAAAAATATCACCAAAAAAGAATGGTGTCTTGGAGCTACCAGCAAATTTTATTTGCCCAAGGCCGCAAGGCTCTTTTCAGACAAGAAACGCGCGACCTGCCGGAAAATATGCAAAAGAAATTGACATCGGAGATATTCACGAAATTTGACAAAACAATAAAAGGAGTCGTGGAAAAACTAAGAGAAAGAAAAGAGCTGTCTCTTGAAGAATTATTGGAAAATTTCGGCTATAATAAATAGAATAAATTATCATTAATCCCTAAAGCATGCAAAAAGTTTTTATTTATTCAGCGCCAACTTGCGGTTATTGCCAAATGGCAAAAGAATGGTTTAAAGAAAACAACATTGAATACGAAGAATTTGACGTTTCAACCGACGAGGCCAAGAGAAACGAATTGGTGGAAAAGACGAGACAAATGGCCATACCGGTGATTGAAATAAACGGCGAAACAATAGTAGGTTTTGACAAAGCTAAACTTTCTGAACTCTTGGGAGTTTAATAAGGTTTTATCCACCTTTCGCCTGCCTCGCTATCGCTCGGCAACGGCGAATCCCGCCTAAAGACGGGACTGGAGAAAAAATGAAGCAGTTCATTTTTTCTCCCCGTAGCTCAACGGACAGAGCAGTGGCGTCCTAAGCCATTGATGGGGGTTCGAGTCCCTCCGGGGAGAAAGGGCCCGTGGTATACCGGTAACACATTTCCATGGCATGGAAAAGTAAGGGGTTCGATTCCCCTCGGGTCCATTTGATACGAGTGTTTTGTATATGTTTTTATTTTCTCTTCCTGTCGTGAAAAGCCCTGTGCGCTTCCTTCAACTGCCTATCCGTAACATGAGTATAGATTTGCGTAGTGGTGATACTGCTGTGGCCTAAAAGAGCCTGCACAGAACGCAAATCGGCGCCGGCTTCCAATAAATCCGTGGCAAAGCAATGGCGCAATGTATGTGGGGTTACCTTCTTGGAAATCCCGGCCTTAACCGCATAACAAGCAACCATTCTTTCCACCGAACGAGGGGTTAATCTTTGCGAATTTTTTAAATTAACAAAAAGCGCCTCTTCCACATCTCCCCTTTTTTCCAAATAGTTCTTCAGCGCCTGCCGAGCCCGTTCAGACAAAAACACCACGCGTATTTTTTCACCCTTCCCTTTAACGGAAAATTCCCCTGCCACCTTATCCCTGTTCAAACCGCACAATTCTGAAAGACGGAGGCCGGTGGAAAACAACATTTCCAAAATCGCCCTGTCGCGTAAACTCTTTATATCAGAATCCTCGGGGCTTTCCAAAAGTCTTTGCAATTCTTCCGCGCTTATCAAATCAATCTGCCTCTCCCCCACCTTGGCAAGTTCTATCCTCTCCGGAGGCAGACTTTCAATTTCCAGACGGGCCAGATATTTCAAAAAATTTCTTAAGGCAATCAGATAATAATTCTGTGTTTGTTTTTTTAATCCTCGCCTGTTTAAAAACAAACGGTACGAGCGAACCAATGAATCCGTAATCTGGCCGGGGTTTTTAATTTCTGAAAATTCTAAAAACTTTTTTAAATAACGGCCGTAATTTTCAACCGTCTTCAAAGACCGGCCTTTTTCAATTTCCACGTATTCCAAAAACTGCTTTTTTAATTTATCCAAGTCCATAAAAGATACTTATATTATACTAAACATATCATTTCTTGGCTAAACGGTGCATTTCTTGCAAAAATAACAAAAATAAGGTAAATTTAATATTATGGCTTTACCAATCAAAGAAAAACAAAAAATCATAGAAAAATATCACTTGCATGAAAAAGACACCGGCTCTTCAGGAGTTCAAGTTGCCGTACTCACCGAACAAATAAAAGAACTCACAAAACATCTCAAAAAAAACCAAAAAGACAACCACTCCAGAAGGGGTCTTTTGAAAATGGTTTCAAAAAGAAAAAAACTGCTTGATTACCTGAAAAAGAAAAACGAAAAAAACTATCTCTCTCTTGTTGAAAAACTAAAATTAAAAAGAAATCGTTCAGTTTCCGATCATGCCGCTAATTAAACACAAAAATCAACGAGTGGCGGTGCTTATTGACGTCCAAAACATGTACCACTCCGCAAAGGCGCTTTACAAAAAAAAAGTTCATTTTAAAGAAGTTTTGAAACAGGCGGTATCGGGACGACAACTAATAAGAGCGATCGGCTATGTGATACGCACCGAAACCGGAGAAGAAAAATCTTTTTTTGAGGCCCTTAACAAAATAGGAATAGAACTGAAAGTAAAAGACCTGCAGATTTATCCTGGAGGAATGAAAAAAGCCGACTGGGACGTGGGACTTAGCATTGACGCGGTCCGACTTGCGGATTCAATTATAGATGCCATAGTCCTCGTTACGGGAGACGGCGATTTTGTACCCCTGGTGGAATTTTTGAAAGGGAAAGGCAGACAGGTGGAAGTAATGGCTTTTGGGAAATCCACGTCTGCTCGCCTCAAAGAAACAGCGGACGATTTTACCGACATGGGTGAAAATGCAAAAAGATTTTTAATATAATATAATTAACATATGCAAAACACAAAAAGATTCGAAATAATGTTTCATAATCGACCGCTTGTGGCCGAGTTTTCAAATCTAGCCGAACAGGCAAACGGCTCGGTAATATTGAAATACGGCGAAACAACCATAATGGCCACCGCCGTAATGTCTGAAAACACAGAGGAAGGGTTGGACCATTTCCCTCTTATGGTTGATTACGAAGAAAAATTCTACGCCGTCGGGAAAATACTCGGTGGCCGTTTTATGCGGCGCGAAGGAAGGCCATCAGACGAAGCGGTTTTGAACGGACGTATGGTAGACCGGACACTGCGGCCTCTTTTTGACCACAGGATAAAAAACGAAGTGCACGTTGTTGTAACGGCCTTATCAATAGACGAGAAAAACGACCCTGACGTTATCGGCATTCTCGCGGCTTCACTTGCTCTCGCGACATCCGATATCCCGTGGAATGGTCCCATCGGCGCGCTTAGGATGGGGCATGTAAACAATAATTTTGTCATAAACCCGGTCAACGGAACAGAAGAAGAATCCGATTTAGATTTGGTTATCTGCGGAAAAGATGAAAAGATAAACATGATAGAAGGCGCGGCCGAACAAATCTCGGAAAAAACAGTCATTGAAGCGCTTGGACTAAGCCTTCCGGAAATTAAAAAACTGATTGATTTTCAAAATGAAATAACAAAAGAAATCGGCAAAGAAAAAGCATGGCCAAAAATTATAGAAAGGCCGGAAGGAATCAATGACCTTTTCAATAAACACATCAGAGAAAAATTAACAGAAACTCTATCCGAACCCAAAAATAAAAAACAGCACTATGCCGGTTTGGGTGATTTAAAAAGCATCTGGATGGAACTTGCGCAGCAAGAATTTGACGACAATTACCTGAATACCGCCGACGAACTTTTTGAAGAAACAATTGATAAAATCATCCATAAAAATGTCCTGGAAAAAGACCTGCGGCCGGACGGAAGAAAACTGGACGAGATAAGACCTCTCTACACCGAAGTAGGCGTGCTTCCCAGAACACATGGAACCGGCTTGTTTTGCCGTGGATTGACCCATATACTTTCCGTCACCACACTGGGCGCTCCGACAGACTCTTTACTGGTTGAAGGAATGGATATACGGGGAGAAAAAAGATTCATGCACCACTATAATTTCCCGCCTTTTTCCGTCGGAGAAACAGGCAGAATGGGCGGCGGCGCCAACAGACGCTCCATTGGTCATGGCGCCCTGGCAGAAAAAGCTCTCCGACCGGTAATACCGTCAAAAGATAAATTCCCCTATACAATCCGTATTGTCTCTGAAACAATGTCTTCAAACGGTTCTTCTTCCATGGGTTCTGTTTGCGGCAGTTCGCTTTCCCTAATGGACGCGGGTGTTCCGATTGAAGCGGCGGTCGCGGGCATTGCCATGGGCCTGATGCTCAAAGACGAAAACAATTATAAAGTATTAACGGACATACAAGGACCCGAAGACCACCACGGAGACACGGACTTCAAAGCAGCCGGGACAGAAAAAGGAATCACCGCCATTCAAATGGACGTTAAAGTAAATGGGCTGACCGTAAAAATCCTTGAAGATTTACTTGAAGACAGCCGCAAGGCAAGAATGACGATTCTTAAAAATATGGCAAAGACTATTTCTAAACCAAGAGAGAGGGTTTCAAAATACGCGCCAAAAATAACCGTTCTACAAATACGCCCCGAGAAAAAAGGTGAACTTATAGGGCCCGGCGGCAGAGTAATAAACAAAATCATTGAGACAACCTCAACCCAAATAGACATAGAAGAGGACGGCCGCGTATTTATAACCGGCCCGGACGAAAACTCCCTGAACAAAGCCAAAGAATTGATTGAAGAAATAACCTACGAGCCCAAACCCGGAGAAACTTTCAAGGGAAGAGTAGTCAAGGTTATGGACTTCGGGGCTTTTGTTGAAATCAAACCCGGACACGAAGGACTTGTGCACATTTCCGAACTGGCGCCCTTCAGGGTTGAACGCGTTACTGATATAGTAAAGGAGGGAGATATAATTCCGGTGAAAGTAAAAGGCGTAGACGAAGCGGGAAAAATAAGTCTTTCCCTGAAACAGGCAGACCCCGCCTATGCCAAAAATAGTATGGCGAGCAAGCCTAATTATGGCAAACCAAAACACTAATCAACCCGAAGAACAACAAAAGAAAACCGAAGAGAAAACCGATCTTCACGCATTAAGAACATTCAAAAGCGACCTGTCCGAGACATTGAAAGAAGGAAAAATGTCCATAGCCGATATTTACTTAAAACAGAAAGAAATACCCCAAAATGGGAGAAAAACCGAATCTCAATATCTAAAAAGGGCTGCCCTCTTTTCTTTCATCGCTCTGGCAATGACCGCGGCCGGAGTTTTTATTTTTTTTCTTATCGCGGGAAACAACGGCGAAGAGCCTCAAAACGTTCAAGAGGCTCCGCCGGCCATTCTCATAAACGAACAGGAAATTATTCTGGAAGTGTCGGATAAAACGGATTTTGGAAATAAATTCTCTTTACTTTTTGAAAAAAGTTATAATGCCGGCAATCTTATTTATCTGCCCGTTAAAACAACCGGCGGAATCTATCTAACCTCAAAAGACTTTTTGAATCTCTTGGAATCAAACGCCCCCGGCCTGACAACTTCATTTATCACGGAAAAAATTCAGTTAAGCCTGCTAAATCTTCAAAGATTACACCCCATTTTAATTCTTGAAATTCAAAAAGGCCAATACGATAGCGCCTTTGCGGGCCTGTTGAGATGGGAGAAACAACTGCCGCAGGACCTGAACTTTATATTAAGCAAGGGTGAAACCCCTCCTCGCGCGGTTTTCTTTGAAGACAAACTGATAAAAAACCAAAGCGTCCGCGCTCTCAAGAAAGAGGGGGAAACAATAATGCTCTATTCGGTTTTTAACAAAAAATATATAATTATTACAGACGACGAAATAGCGTTTGAAGAAATAATAAAAAGAATCCAATATTATTTATAAACAGATATGCGAATAGCGCGAGCTCACTTCGTTCGCTCTATGCGAACACGCACATGCGAATATTCGCAATTTGCATAATTGGCATAAAATTCGTATATTAGCATTATGAACATAGAATATTTCAAAAATAAATTAGAAGAAGAAAAAACAAATCTGGAAAAACATCTTTCAAGAATAGCGCGCCAAAATCCGAAAGACCCCGAAGACTGGCAAACCAATCCCGAAAACCTAAATATAATGAATTCGGATCCAAACGAACAAGCCGATGTCTTTGAGGAATCGGCCAGCAAAGAAGCAGTAGAAAAAGAGATAGAAGACAGATTAAACGAGATAAAATCCGCGCTTCGAAAAATTGAAGACGGCACTTACGGCATCTGTGAAAAAGGCGGCTGTAAAATAGAAAAAAAACGACTGGAGGTAAACCCGGCAGCCACAACCTGTATTGAACACGCTCATTAAAAAGATCGCGTTGCATTCTCTTTTCTAACCTGCTTTAATATTCTCAATGGCCATAAAAGTTCATTCCGGACAAGTTCTTGGACTTAACGGAGAAATCATAGATGTAGAAATAGATCTTGCTCAAGGCCTGCATCATTTTTCCATTGTCGGCTTGCCGGACAAAGCCGTGGAGGAATCAAAAGACAGAATCTCGGCCGCCATAAAAAACAGCGGCCTTGAATCTCCGCGCAAGGGAAACAAAAGAATCACCGTATCATTGGCGCCGGCCAACATTAAAAAAGAAGGACCGGTTTTTGATTTAGCCATCGCGCTTTCTTTTCTTCTAGCTTCAGGGCAGACAAATTTTTCAACAGAAAACAAAATATTTTTAGGAGAACTGGGGCTGGACGGCGAAATACACCCCATAAAAGGCGCCCTGAATTTGGCAAAAATTGCCAAGGAAAACAATTTTAAAGAAATTTACCTGCCCAAACAAAACGCCGAAGAAGCCGCTCTCATGCGAGGTATAAGCATTTATGGGACAAACTCGCTGGGTGAATTGTTGCGGCATCTGCAAAAAGAAGAGTTAATCAAACAACAGCCCGAAACTGCTGTTCGTTTTGAAAACAACTTAAAACACCTGCTGGATTTTTCCGACATTAAGGGGCAAGAAACTGCCAAAAGAGGGCTGGAAATTGCCGCCGCCGGAGGACACAATGTTTCCATGACCGGACCGCCTGGCACCGGAAAAACAATGTTGGCCAAAGCATTCACCTCCATACTTCCTCCGCTTTCTTTTGAAGAATCACTGGAAACCACATCAATACACAGTGTGGCCGGTGTTTTGGAAGGAGCATACATGACTTCACGGCCGCTGCGCTCGCCTCACCATACCTCCTCTTATGTCGCTTTGGTGGGCGGCGGCGCCTGGCCCAAACCCGGAGAAATTACACTTGCCCACCGCGGAGTTCTTTTTTTAGACGAATTTCCTCTTTTTGAACGCCGAGTATTGGAATCTTTAAGGCAGCCAATAGAAGACGGAGTGGTAACCATTTCCAGAGCCCGCAGTACCATTCGCTTTCCTGCCAGATTTATTTTGCTATGCGCCATGAATCCATGCCCTTGCGGCAATCTTGGCTCAGCAACAAAGGAATGCAAATGTTCACAGGCTGACCTTCTGCGCTACCAAAGAAAAGTTTCCGGCCCCATCATAGACAGAATTGATTTGTGGTTAAACGTGCCGCAGGTGGAAATCAAAAAACTTTCCGACGATAAAATCACATCAGAAAGTTCGGCTGAAATTCAAAAAAGAATTATAAAAGCCAGAAAAATTCAGGAAGAACGATTCCGCGACCGACCGATTTTAACCAATGCCGAAATGGGCGTAAAAGAATTGAGAGAATTCGCGCCATTACCCGCCGATGTCAGAAATATTTTAGACCAAGCGGCGCAAAAAATGGATTTATCCGCGCGCGCCTATCACCGCGTAATAAAATTGGCCCGCACCATCGCGGACCTTGAGGAAAATGAAAATATCTCGGAAAACCATATTTTTGAAGCGTTGCAGTACAGGCCGAAACAAAATTAATCTAACTTTCTCTTTTTCGCTCGCCCAAGACTCCGTCACACAACTATGACGATCGCCAAGTTATGTGACAAAATTTGATTGGTCGGTCAAACTAAAATTACTATTACAATACATTATCAGTAAATTAAAACTCCGAGAGTCTAAAATTGGGCGGCATTATATATAACATTTGCAAAAAACAAGATTTCTTATAAAATTAAGGTGGTGAATTAATATTAAACTAAGTTTTATTATGTCCAATTTTGAACAGCCGCCGCGAAAAACTCCGGAGCAAATTGAGAAAGAAGAAGAAGCAAAATACGAAGAAGAAAAAGAAAGAGGTTTTAAAATTGTTTCGGAAAGAAAAATAAGCCCGGAATTGGAACAGGAAACAAAAGAATTTCTAAGGGAAAAAGAACGAGAAAAAAGCGCTAAAAAAACCGAAGAAAAACAAAAAAGACAAGCTGAACTGAAAGAAAAAGTTGTCCGCGCGGCCAAAAAGACAGGCAAATATGCCGGCTTAGGAGCCGGTGTAGCGGCCGGCGGTATTATAGCGGGAATCTGGTTATTTTTTAGAGAAGTCAAAAATAATATCAAAGACTTCTGGGAAAAAGTTGTTAAAAAAATCTAACAGCTAAAACGGCTGCATGGCTCCGCGGATTTCAAAGTGAACATGACAGCCCGTAGAATTTCCTGTACTGCCTTCGTATCCTATCACCTGACCCTGCACCACGTGCCAGCCAACGCTGACTATATTTTTACTCAAATGCGCGTAAAGAGTTTGCGTACCGTTAGAATGGGAAATAACGATATAATTTCCGTAACCGCCGTTCCAGCCATATGAACGGCTGATAATTACATCGCCTGAGGCAGAAGCAAAAATCGGCGCTCCGCAATAACTGGCCAAATCAACAGCATTATAACCATGAAGTCCATGCGGATTGGAAGCCGTGACGCGAGTGTTTACCCCGCCTTCAATCGGCCTCATATAATAACCGACGTAACTAGGCCCGCCTGTGCCGCGCGCGGGATTAGAGCGTCCGCTGTAAACCGGCGTGTAAGACGCCTCGCCGTCAGGAATTATAATTTCTTCTCCAACAACCAAATCATCGGCAGAGGCCAAATCATTATACCGAAGTATCTCTTCCGTATCACCCTTATATTTTTTGGCAATTGAAGAAAGCGTATCTCCTTTCTCCACGGTATATTTTACCCCGGTAACGGGCAAAATAATCAAAGTCTGGCCTGTTTGTATTAAATCCCCGCTCCTGAGAGCGTTGGCCCAAACAATCGTATTCACGCTCACGTTAAACATGCCGGCGATTTGTGAAAGACTATCCCCTTCTCTTACCACGTAAACACTGATGCGAACGGAATTGGCCGCGCCTTCTCCTATGTCGGCCACACTGCCCAGCGGTCCTGTATCCGGCAAGAGAGCATTATTATTCATCACGCTGATGCCTCCGCCGCCCTGACCTGCGGCCGGATTGGAATTCAAAACAGACTGAAGCAGCAAGACAGTCTGGGAATTTTTTACTACTTCAATTTTTTCTTCCCTGCCGCCATTCCCCAATATTTTATTCAAAAAAGAAAAAAAACCTGCCTCGGCAACAGAGACAGAACATACCGCGAAAACACCCATGACAAGAAAGGTGTATATAAAAAGTCTTCTATTAAGAGCCCGGGTAATTTTTCCAAATGGGCTTTGTAAGTTTCCTAAAATAAGCCTTAAAATTAGCAGTTTTCCTCCACGATTTCTTAATTTTACTGGCAGAGACTAAAAAGTCAACAACTTTTTATCCACATATTAAAACACCCCGATTTTCTCAAAAAATCAAGGTTAATTTGGCATTTTACGGAATATATATTAATCTGTGAACATGGATAATATTCTAAAAGGATTGAACGAACCACAAAAAGAAGCCGTACTCCACACCCGCGGGCCGCTTCTGGTGGTGGCCGGCGCCGGCGCGGGAAAAACAAAAATCATCACCCACCGCGTTGCCAATCTTATAAAAACCGGAGTAAAACCGGAAAACATTTTGGCGGTTACTTTTACCAACAAAGCGGCGGGTGAAATGAAATCCCGAATTTCCCAACTATTGAAGTTGAACCTGCCTACCGGACAGGCAGGCTTCAATAGTTCAACCCCTACGGTTGGGACCTTTCATTCCATTTGCGCCAGAATCCTTAGAGAAAACGCGCGGCATATTGCCCGGCCAAGAGATTTTTCCATCTTAAACAAGGAAGATTCATTAAAAATTATTAAAAAATGCTTCAAAGAACTCGGCGTAAACCCAAAACAATTCAATCCAGCCAAGGTTCAAAATATAATCTCCAAACAAAAGTCCAACCTGATTAAACCCGACGAATTCATGTCCGAAGACAGAGAAAACTTTTTTCCAAAAACAATATCCGCTCTATGGCAGGAGTATGAAAAACAACTGCACAAACAAAAGGCGCTGGACTTTGACGACCTTATAGCAAAAACGGTCTTCCTTTTCCAAAAAAAACCGGAGATACTCGGAAGATACGAAAAAAAATGGACTCATTTTTTAGTGGACGAATATCAGGACACCAACTACGCGCAGTATATTCTCACCAAGCTTTTGGCGCGAAAAAACAAAAACATCTGCGTTGTGGGAGACGAAGACCAGAGTATTTATAAATTCCGTGGGGCAGATTTTGGCAATATTTTAAATTTTGAAAAAGACTGGCTCAACACAAAAGTGGTGATGCTTGAACAAAATTACCGCTCCACACAAAACATATTAAAAACCGCCAACGCCGTAATCAGCCGAAACAAACTGCGCAAACCCAAAAATCTTTTTTCCGAAACAGAAGATGGCGAAGGCCTGACAATTTTTGACGGGCTGAACGAAAAAGAAGAAGCCGAATTTGTGGCACAGGCAAGCGAAAACCTCATTCAAAAAGGGCTAAAACCTCAAGAAATAGCCGTTTTATACCGCGCCAACTTCCAGTCCAGGGCCGTTGAAGAATCACTCCTAAACCGCGGCCTGCCCTATCAGGTGATAGGCACGAAGTTTTTTGAAAGAAAAGAAGTAAAAGACATCATCGCCTATTTAAAAGCGGCGGTAAATCCGCAAGACAACCTAAGCCTTGAAAGAATAATCAACGAACCGCCAAGAGGAATCGGCAGAGCCAGCCTTATAAATTACATCTCGGAACGGGATATGGCCCCTGATAAAAAAAACAAAGTAGAAAACTTCTTTAATCTTTTGGCAAAAACAAAAAAAATAATTGCGGAAAAAACTCTTCACGAATCCATCGCCTGGCTCATTAAAGAAAGCGGATACAAAAATCATCTGGACGACGGCGCGGAAGAAGGAATAACAAGGATGGAAAACCTGAAAGAATTGACGGCATTGAGCGTAAAATACGATTCCGCCGAGAAATTCTTGGAGGACATAGCTTTGTTGACCGACCAGGATACGATGGAAGAAAACAAAAAAGGCATTCGTCTTATGACCGTTCATGCCGCCAAAGGACTTGAATTCTCTTGTGTTTTTATAACCGGCCTTGAAGAAGGACTCTTTCCCTTCAGTAAACCGGGGCAGACACCGGAAGACGAGGAAGAAGAAAGAAGGCTTTTTTACGTGGCGCTGACAAGGGCGAAAAAACAAATCTTTTTGTCTTTCAGCCGCAGCCGCAGTTTTTTTGGAGGGAAACAGATGAACAAACCATCAAGATTCCTAAACGACATTCCCGAAGAACTGTTCAAAAAGGACACCGAAGAATTGCCAACCACAAATTATCTGGAAATATAAAATATTAAACCAAAATTTTTATCCAATCCCTTTCTTTTTTCTTTATTTCACATTCTTCTTGATAAAAAGGTGTTTCTTTTTTTATAATTTGAGTGTGCCTAGGCGGGGTCTTTCTGACAAAAGATAAAAATTTTGGTTTAATATTTATAGCATTATGACCAAACTCGGACAACATTTTTTACGCAGCCGAAAAATAATAAATGAAATCATAAAAGCCGCCGAATTAAAAAAAGACGACCTTGTTTTGGAGGTGGGTCCGGGCAAAGGCATTTTAACCGAAGCACTTATTCAAAAAGCTGGCAAAGTAATCGCCGTGGAAAAAGACCCAAGGCTAATACAATACCTTGAAGAGAAATTCAAAGGAATAAAAAATTTAAAAATAGTATACGGAGATATTTTGAAAATTGATAATTGTAAATTGATTGAAAATTGTAAATTGTCCCGCCACAGCGGGATCCCGCATTTGGCGGGAAAAATTGAAAATTATAAAGTGGTCGCCAACATCCCCTACTACATTACATCACGTTTTCTTAGAAATTTTTTATCTAGCCAAACACAACCTGAACTCATGGTCTTGATGCTTCAAAGAGAAGTGGCGGAAAGAATTGCTGCGGCCGATGGCAAAGAAAGCATTTTATCCATTAGCGTTAAATCTTACGGCGAACCAAAAATAATAAAAAATATCTCGGCGAAACATTTCTCGCCTCGGCCCAAGGTAAACTCCGCCATTTTAAAAATCTCCAACATCTCCCACTCTTTCTTTCGAAAAAACAAAACTGTTCGAGATCGGATCTCGAACATTGAAGAAACGAAGTTTTTTGAACTGGTTAAAAAAGGTTTTTCAAGCAAAAGGAAAATGCTGAAAAACAATCTCAATCTGAAGGAAGTCGGACCTGCCTCTGCCGCCTGCCTGCCGGCAGGCAGGGCAGGCAGGCTTCAATCATTAAAAAGATGCGGACTGTCAGAAAAAATAAGGGCGGAAGAGCTGTCGCCTGAAAATTGGAGGTGTTTATACAACGCTTTCTATCCGCATCCGCAGATACCGGTCATTGGATCCCAAATAGCCGGTTCCCAGGCGCATCTATCCAGACAACCTAAACCATGATAACAGCCGGTGCAATAACAAAAGCCCGCCCAAGTATTTATGCCCGGCAATGGAGCGCCTACTCCCGGAGTAAAACATACCGGAGATGTGTAACAATAACCGCAAGGGCCGGCTTCGGCAACCGGAATAAACAATTGCTGAAGTTTTTTAACTAACCCGCCACATACAGGCATCGCAGGCAATTTCGGCCAACTTAAAAAGGACAAAAATATATTTTTCTTTGCTTGAGAAAATTCCAGCTCCATCAGCTGAAGTTTGGGTAATGTGTAACGAAGAGTAACAAGATAAGTTTCGGCCTCTTCTTTTGTTAGGCTGCCGCCGGAAAAAAGAAGGGTAATGAACTTTTCCTGAACTCTCCTCACCTCAAAATCGGTTTCTATTTTGGCCAGTTTTTGGTAATTTGGGTCATAAATTTTAATTAAATCCTGC
>PEZL01000012.1 GCA_002774055.1 Candidatus Tagabacteria bacterium CG09_land_8_20_14_0_10_41_14
TAAATCTTTTCCTGCCTTATTTTTTTTCTTACGCCTGCCACGTAATTATTGAAAAAATGAAGATTGTGAAAGGTTAAAAGAGACATCGCGGTAATTTCTTTGGCGCGGAAAAGATGGCATATATAATTTCTTTTATAATTCCGGCAGACAAAACAATCGCAATTGGAATCCAGCGGTTTTTTGTCGCGCAAAAACTTTGACTGGTTTAAATTAAGCCGCCCGTTTTTCACAAAAGCAATTCCTCTGCGGCCGTAATGCGTGGGCGCAATACAATCAAACGTGTCAATCCCCTCTTTTATAATCGGCTCAATATCCTCGGGATGACCGATTCCCAAAAGGTGGCGCGGTTTGTTCTTATCCAAATAAGGAATGGTCCACCTCAAAATATTTCTTGAATCGGTTTTTGTTTTTCCCAAATCTCCGCCGATGCCAAAACCGTCAAAACCCAAAGAGTTTATAAATTCGGCGCTTCTGCGGCGCAAATCTTTATAATAAGACCCCTGAACAATGCCAAAAAGCGCCTGCTTCGACCGCCGTAGTCTTGGCGAAGGCGGTTTTTCGTTCTCTTTTAAACAAATCTGCGCCCAACGGTGAGTTCTTTCAAGTGATTTTTCTATATAACCGCGCGTGGCCAAAGGCGAAGTGCATTCATCAAAGCTGAACATAATATCAGCGCCAATGGCTTGCTGAATTTTCATGGATTCTTCGGGGCCCAAGAAAAGTTTGCTACCGTCCAAAGGAGAACGGAACCAAGCGCCTTTGTCCGTAATCTTCACTCCTTTTGATTTATCCCCTTTTTCAATTTTGTTCGAGATCCGATCTCGAACAATTTTACCTACTCCCGTGTCCTTGCCAAAACCAAGACTGAAAACCTGAAAACCGCCGGAGTCTGTCATAAGCGGATGCGGCCAATTCATAAACTTATGAATACCGCCTCCGGATTTTATAATTTTCTCACCGGGCTTCAAATGCAAATGAAAAGTATTGGCAATCAGAATCTGACAACCGGCTTTTACGGCTTCTTCGCTTGTTAGAGTTTTTACCGCCGCCTGTGTGGCAACGGGCACCAAAGACGGAGTTTCAACTTCGCCATGGGCTGTTTTCAAAAGGCCGAGGCGTGCCCGGCTCTTTTTGGATCTTTTGAGAATCTTAAATTCAATCATATTCAACCCTGTCGGCTTTTTGGCGGTAGGCGCAATATTCACAATTTGCCGCCGCTTCGGGAATTTTTTCGCCCTCCAGAGTTTTTTTAATCTCCATAAGCGTGTCATCTATCCAATCCGCGTTTCCGGTATAAGGAATAATGTCCACGTCAAACTCCAGTTTAGCGTCAAACGCCACCGCGTCTTTTCTACCGTTAGCATAAACAAAATAACCGGTATCTGAAACTTTAAAATCATTTCCGCGCATAAGCCATTGGTAAATCTCCATCTGCCGCTTATAACTAATCTGCCAATCGGCATCCAAGTTTACTTTTTCGTTTTTAGCCGTGGCTTTATAATCCACAATGTGCAATTCATCATTTTTGTTTTTCCACACGTCATCTATGGCTCCGAATACCAAAAAATTGGTGGGTTCATGCAGAAAACGCACACCCGTAAAATTATGCCGCCATTCATTCAGTTTAGGATGCTCAAAAGGCACCGCGTCAATGCCGTAAGTTTTCATCAGCGGATGCGCCTGATTTTTCGCGCGGTGAATATCAAACTCCTTTTTAAGCAAATAATCCACCGCCGAGTTTAATGTAAAAGGAAACCCGCGCGGCCTGGCCACACCAAGTTTCCTGTCCAGATAAAAACACCGCGGACATTCCAAAAACAAATCAATTTTGCTCCGGCTTAGTTTAAACGGCCCGCTTATACTTGAATTAAAAAGATTTGCCATATTTATTCCGTAATATTAAATTTTTCAACAAATTATCGCAAGGTTATTACCGCAATTTCAGAGGCCCCCTCCGTTCTCATTGCCGGCCCCCAAGTGGCAGTACCGCTGGTGGTATACAAAGTATAATCGCCTTCTACAAAAAGCCCGTAATCGTATCCGTTGAAAATAATTCTTGAAATAAAACCGAACGGAAAAATTTGGCCCTTGTGCGAATGGCCGGATAATTGCAGATTGACACCTAGAGCCCTGAAGTCTTGAGCAAAGCGAGGAGAATGGCACAACAAAATATTCGGCTTGCCGCGGAAATCTTTTTCAAGTTTTTTGGCGGCTGAAACTATATTTTTATGTTCCCCGCGCTCCGAATAACTAATTCCGGCTATCTTTAATCCGCCAACATCAACAACTTCATCATTCAGCACCTTCACTCCTTTATTTCTTAAAACACGATAAGCAATTTCTGTGCCCAAATAAGTTTCGTGATTGCCTGAGATAAAAAATATTCCCCTTTCGGCGCGGACGTCAGTCAGAGAGGAAGACATAAGGTCTAAATCGCCGTCGCTGCCGTCAAAAAGATCGCCGGTAATAAATAGCGCGGCCGGAGAAACGCTGTTTATTTTCTTTACAATCTTTTTCATGAGTTTTTCGCTGTTTATAATACCGAGATGAACATCGGAGATCTGCACGATTTTTTTCCTCTCCACACTTCGGGCAAACCGGGAATATCAACCGATATATTTTTAATTCTCGGATTAAAAGCGTTCCACATGCCGTAAAAAGAAAAAAGTAACGCAAGGCCGAAAAACAAAAGAGTCAAAACCATTCTGTTTACAATCACATTTAAAAATTTATTCAGCCAAAGAAAAAACCAAATCAAACCGCTTGCCATAAGTAAATTTGTCAAAAGACCGATCCAAAAACCGGAAATAAAATTCAGTATGCGAATTACAAAAAATTCGTGCCAGTGCGGCAAAATGGAAGAAAAAACAAAGACCCCTGAAGGAAGAATAGCGGTCCATAAAATTATTTTTTGGTACAAAATACTTTCAACCGAAAAGAAATTGACCACCGAAAAATAAAAAAACCAATGCCCGCCGAACACGACGACCATCGCGAAAATAACAAAAAGAACTAAAAAAACAACCGTTCTCGTTTTCATAAAACAATGCTGGCTTGACATTTTCAGTATAGCACACTTTTCACCTTCCGCACCTCGGCATACTCCGGGCCTCCGGCTCGGCACCATTCAATAAGTTGTTTCAAGTCTTCTTCCCTGCCCTCGGCAATAATTTCAACGGTTTTGTCCGGCTTATTTTCGGCAGAACAAATTAAACCAAGTTCTTCGGCTTTTCTCCGCGCGGAATCACGGAAAAAGACGCCCTGCACTCTGCCGTAAACCTTCAAAAAAAGTTTCTTTTTCATTTTTATTTTATCTTTTGTTTTTCATTATCTAAACCGTGCATATTGTCATTATATTATTATATCAAAAAGAAACATGAAAATAATATTCTTAAAAATTCCCTCCAGAGATGATGGTTTCGTATTCCGGAAAATATTTTTGGATTACGGAGAGTTCAAATTCCCGCAGAATTGACTCTTTGGGTTCTCGCTCAAGCAGAAACTCAAAGGAGCGCCTAACCAAACTTTCGGGTTCTTCCCTAGCCTTGGTCAATTTTTGCCAGTATTCTTTCGGCACGGTCACAATGTATTCATTGCCCTCAATTGTAACGCCAAAAATCCGAGCGTCAGCCGTCTTCTCCTTTTCCTTTACTAAAATTTTTTCCATAAATTTATTTTACTATTTAAACAACATCCTTAAAAACTCCAGCCTGCCTGCCGGTAGGCAGGTTTGTAAGGGTGTTGTAATTAGAATTTTGATTCCTGTTCCGCAATTTATTTTGTTAAGGGCAATTTAGGGCTTTGCGCCAGCCAGCGGTCTGGGCCTCGGCTTCCGTACAAAACCATTTTTCGCCGCGCGCTTCATTAATTTGAGTTTTTGAATAAGAACCGCAGCCCGGCAAATGATAAATTTTTTCTCCGGAGAAGCTGATATTGCCCTTAATTAAATAAGAATCATTCGGAGTTTCAGATGAATCACTAAAACAGGCAGCCCAAAGACCACGGCTCGCCTCTCTTGCTTCTTGCTGGGCATTCAAAAATTGGTCTTGGTATTTAATGTCCGGCGGATAAGAATAGGAATATGCAAAACCCTGTTTAACCAATTCAAGGTTTATAAAAGTGTCGCCAACATAAACATAGCGCAAAAGCCGGTTGTATCTATCGCGGTCGGTAATATCTTTTTCCAATCGCACCATTTTTCCTTCAATCAATTCTTTATTTTTCGCGGACGCTTCAATGCCGAAACACTGCACCGGCTTTCTGGGGTCAACGGTTTCGGGCGTATCAATGCCGATATACCGTATTCGTTCACCTCCTTCTATTTCGATGGTATCGCCATCAATAACGCGAATAACTTTAACCGTGTCAATTTCGGATTTATTTTGGCCAACCATTTCGTCCATTTTCTGGTCAGTTGTCATTGACACAATCGGCGACGCAATCTGGGTTTTTCCCATTTTTAACCCAATTCCAACACCGACAAACAATATCAAAAAACCGACTCCGACAATTAAAATTTTTTTTCTCATAAATTTATTTTACTATTTAAACAACATCCTTAAAAACTCCAGTAGAACATAATTTTGTTATTCACATATTGACCATTGACAAACTATGCGCGTTTGTTAATATGTAAATATCACGAACGGAAAGAGTGCCCTGGTGAGGTTTTGTCCTCATTAGGGTCTTTCTTTTTTTACCTTATTTCTTATGTCGGCGGCAAATCGCGTGTATGGCCTAAAATCTTTTCGTTTCAAAAGACCGGAATAATACTTATGATTCGGCACCATAAGAGCAAGCAGTTTATTTTTCTGCAGCAGATACTCAATCAAGCAATGGAAGTCGCCATCCCCGGTTACGATAAGCGCTTTATTAAAATCGTTGATGTGAATCATCGTATGTAAAACCAGCTCCGCGTCTACATTTCCTTTTACCTCTCCGTCGGGTAATTCAAGTGTGGGTTTAAACACACAAACATAGCCACTCTCCTGCAAATATTTATATAACCCTTCGTTACCTTTCACGTAACCGATACACAGGAACGCTTTCGTAATATTATATTTATCTTTGAGGTACACGCGAAAACGCGCAAAATCTAATTCCCAATCTTGCGCGCGAATTCCAAGATTGAGATTTTGGCTGTCTATAAACGCAAAATTGTTTTCTCTCTTATTTTTCCCGTCCATAAATTTATTTTAATATTTATACAACATCCTTACAAACTCCAGTTTGTAAGGATGTTGTATACGTGCTCTTCCATGATTTCTTTCACGTGCTCGGCCTCATCTTTATCCAAATCGTAATTTTTCATCAATTCTTTTATTTCTTCGTCCATTTCTTCGCCTAAATTTTCCTCCGATTCCTCATCCATAAATTTATTTTTTTAAAATTTGATTTCTGGATGAGTTTTGACTTCTTCAATTTCTTCTTCAATACCTTTTCTTCTTCCAATATTCTTTTTTGCTTCTATTTCAAAATTTCTATCTTTACAATACTCCCCCATTTTACAAACCGAACAGTAAACTCTTCTATTGCAATTTTGATAACCAATATACCAAAGTATATCCAGATCAACCGGATTTAAAATATTTGATTCACGGCACAACTCTCTTAACTCATCTTGAAATTTAGTATTTTTGGTTTTAATTTTATCGTGCAAATCGGGCTTTATAATCTGCAACCTATAACAAAGCAGGTTTTTAATGTGAACATCTACCGGCAAAAGAAGATACGGCAATAGTTGCCTTTTTTTAAATCCGAAATATTTTTCTGTATCGCCAAAATAAACTAAATTTTTAAGAACCAAGGCGGCTATTTTGCCTCCTATGTTTTTTACTGAAAGAAGTTTTTTATATAAATCGTCCAACAATTCTTCCGGTTTTTCAAATTGTTTATCTAATTTTACTTTTTTTAAATCATCAAAAGTTTGCAAAACTTTATATTTTGTCAAATTACCGTGGCGCGATTGAATGTCCGCCAAAACCATTTTTTTCAAAAAGGCATAAAAATTATCTTTTTCTGGATCTGCCCTCAAGGTCTTGAAAGTAAACGAATGAAATTCATCATGTTCTTTTTGATACGTTCTCTTGAATATAAATATTGCATAGTTATTTTTGAATCGGAGATACTTTAAATCCTTTTTAATCTCCTCTGGCGTGAGGGCGTATAGTTTATAAATTAATTGGTCAATTTGTTTTTCGCTTTTTACTATCATTTAACTACATCGAAAACGTTTTTGGGATTGTCTAAAACCTTAAACTCCCACTTCCCAAAATTTCCATTTACATTCAATGCCTCAACCCATTCTTTCGCCGCTTGCCATTTTGCTTTGTCCTGTTCCTTGGTTTGTCCTTTGACTTCAAGTAGCAAATGTCTAGCATTCCCAAACTTAATTATATAATCGGGATAATAAGTATGCGTTTGCCCTTGCCAAAGATAAAATATCTCAAAACCTAAATGATCGTTTTTAACCCAAGAAATTAAATCCTTGATTCTGTTTCGTTCCAGCTCAAAAGCTAAACTACCCTCCCAGCCGCTATCAACAACGATATGGCTAATCTGACTTTTATTAACCGGCTGCGTCTTTCTGCTTGTATACCAAGTCATTGCTGTCGCTGTGCTTCTCTTTGGACGCACCGGGTCAAGAATGGCTAAAGGCGCGTCTTTGCTTGAACTTCTAATAAAATTCCCGATATGATTCACAATCGCCTGAATATTCAATGCAATCATAATATTTTTCAATTTTTCAGAACCCGCAAAAACTGGAATCTTCATCAGCAATTTATCCGATTCTAGAAACTTATCCATTATCTGTACCAATTGTCCAATATGGCTTCCGGGGTCGCCCTTCCAATTTTTCCCAAATTGTTCATGAAGTCGAACGGCGGCTTGGAGTTTTGATTTTTGTATACGATGCTCCTCGGCTAATTTATCAAGATTAATTTCACTAATTTGATCAAATTTTGGTCGCCCTTCAATTGTCGGTGCCACCTCCACAACTGTTGGCGAATCTTCCGGAGACAAAACCAATTTGTCTAACTTATCCCAATCTAAATCTAAAAAATAATTCAGCTTGTAATCAACGCGTAAAACATGAGGCCAATCAATCTTTAGCTCTTTTCTGTCTTGCAACGGCTCAATTTTTGTTTTCGGCTTTTCTGGGCCGGGAGTTTTTTCCTTACCTTCTGCTGGCAGAAATGTGAATGGAACGCCAAAAACTGTTACATATTCGGGGTCAAATAAACCAGTTTCTTGATTAAGATCATAAGAAATTCTACGCAGACCCCGACCCACAACCTGCTCACAGAGTAGCTGACTGGTAAAAGCGCGAAGGCCGAGAATGTGTGTTACCGTTCTCGCGTCCCAACCTTCGGACAACATATTTACTCCAATAACACATTGCACCTGCTCTCCAGCCCTTCCTTCTTTTCCAACGGTGTTAAATTTCTCTCGCTCAATCTCAACTAATTCTCTTTTTGACTTATCCAATTTTTCTTCCTCGTCAGCTTCAATCTTATCTAAAGCGTCTTGGTCTATCCTTATTAGTTTTGCTTTATCTGCCAGCTCATCAACGGAGAAAAATCCGTTAACCAAGGAATACTCTAATCGGGCTGCAGTTTCGATACGATTAGAAATCATAATCATAACAGGCGGCGTTCTCCTGTCTTGTTTTTGCCAATCATCTTTTGACTGCAACCAATCCGCCCCTAGAATGTTTACTGCGTTTCTCACGAGATCGGGCAAACCCTCATGTTTTTCAGCTCGGCGATTCAAATCTTCATTGACATGTTCGTAAATATGAAAAAATCTTGATTTCAAATCCTTGTCCAGTTTTGAATCGTCTCTTACTGCTACTTTTGGCGTTTTTACCAAACCACTCTCAATTGCGTCATTTATAATCAAAATATTTGTAGCGTTGCCAAAATCTGGAAGAACGCGCCGCACAAACGCCTCGTCGCTTTCAGGCCCTTTCTTTATTACTTTCGGGCCGTAGTTTTCGTTGTATGGCGCGAGTGTATGCCAATTCGTCACTTCAATTTTTGCCTGCAAAAGCGCCTGCCACATTACAGAATCAACCAAAACAAAGCTCTGATAAAAATTGTCCGGATTATCCGGCAATAAAACCTGCAGGCGATCCCGCACTGTCAGGCCAGGCGCAATAATTAAAATGTGTTTTGAAAATCTTGCGTCCTTTGGATTAGCGATTTTATTCAACGATTGCCAAGCAATGAGCATAGCCATAACCACCGTTTTTCCTGTTCCGGTTGCCATCTTCAAACATTGTCTTTCCCAATCTCCGCTGTCCTCCGGAATATCAACGCCCTGCTTCTCTGCCGCGCTCGCTTCTGTCAACCATATAGCAGTTTCTACGGCTTCAAACTGGCACCAAAACGGCTGAAGTTCCCTTTGTGAGGAATCACGCCAAAAATTAAGCAATCTTTTTGTAACGCCGGTAACATTCGGATAGCCCTTTTCTCGCCACTCTTTCACCCTCGGCCTGATTTTATTGACCAACGGAATTTCAATGAATTCGCCCGGATCTTCGCTGTCTCCGCGATTGCGCGAAGTCGCTCGCCAGTATCCCGACTTTCTCCGCCCGGTCTTCCTTTCAAAACTTTGTGATTCGCGAATATAGAGCCAATGTTCTTTTGGCTCCTCGTAGGGATTGTTGATTATAAGTTGGTCAATTGATTTGCTGGACATATTATTCAAGATTTTTTATTACAAATGATTCAATGCCTCGATTGTCTATAATTTTGACGGCAATCTTTTTTTCCGCGCCGGCTTCAAAAGGCAATGACTCAACACCGGTAAACGCCTCTATCAATTCCTCATCAATTTCGCCATTCAGGGCCTTGGCTAATTTCGTCCAATCCCGCTTACTGTCTTTCATCGGAAAAAATACTTGATTGGGCAATAAACTCCTTTCATCATAGTCCGTATCCAAAAACCACATTGCGATATGCGTATTACTTTTTGATTCAATTTCTCCGCTTATCGGATTGTAATAGTCAAAACCATTAACTCGGACTTTATATTTACCGCCTTTTTCTTTAACAACTTCAACATCCGGCTGGCCGATAAGCCAGTAGCTCTGATTGGACGATCGTTTTTTTCTTAAATCAGCAGTAAGCAAATCCACGCTCATTTGCGCTTTGAGAATTTGTACTTGAGGCCAGTCCATTTGGTCAATGTCTTTAGCCGCTTCCGGATCAAAATGAAAAGCGGCGAAAATCACAAAATCGGGCCTTTCCTTCAACTCGCGCGCCTCTTTTATCGCTTCTTCAGCTTGTCTTTGCTCCATTGGCCCAAAATCTGGTCCAAAACTGATATATGCTTTTTTGGTTTTGCCTTTTTCTAAAATTTCGCCCTTAGCATGTAAAAATCGCGTCGCCAACATCGGCTCCACCATTGAAAATTCAATCTTTTCGCCGCCGGTCGTTCGTATACCCGTTGTTTTAAGCTCATCGCGATAAAGCGTTTGATTTCCTGTTTCGCCAGTTTGAGATAATTCTCTGTCGCTGCCTTCAATCCTCGGCTCTTTTCCGTCAAACGGTTTAACTCGCAAGCTCGGCACTGCTTCAACAGTAAATGGCCCCGTTACTCTAACTTTATTTTTTTCTGCAACTGGTTGGTCATAAAGAGTTTCTTTAGTAAATGGTTCCTTATTAGCAACAGTCTTAAGAGTAATATGTGTAGCAGTTTGATATACAAAACCACTTTTGATGCCTTCTTCCTTGTGGGCCAATTCAAAGTAGTCATATTTTGCCGTCATCATTCTTTGTTTTGCCAGAGTAATGGAAACACGAGAAGTATCACAAGTAATCCAGCGACGTCCCCATTGTTCTGCTACATAAGCAGTAGTACCGCCTCCGCAAGTAGGATCAAGAACTAAATCCCCGGGGTCAGTAGTCATTAACATGCATCTTTTAATAATCTCATCATCTGTTTGCACAACATAAATCTTATTAGTTGCTCCTCGTGTATCTGCCCAGTTATTGTTTATTGCTGTAAATGGAAAATCGTAGTAATAGTAAATGTACTCTAAATGATTAGAAACGGGCATTACTCTTTTTCCGCTTATTAATTTTTCAACGCCCTCTTCATTTGTAGCCCAGCTTTTTCTTCCCTTTGGACCCGGAGGTCCATATTTTTTACCACCAAAATTTACAGAAAAAGTTGCATTTGCATTAAATCCAACCGGCGCAAGAGAGCGTAACCTAAAAACTTTTGAACCTTTAGGTAACAGCGAATGATTATTTATTTCTTCCTTTTTTAATCTTCGTCTTTCGCCGCTCGGTAGTTCAATCCAACACCAAATATTGTCTCCTTCAATATTTTGTTTTTGAAAAATGCTACGGTACTTTAATTGAGAAATATCTTTACCATACCATAGGAGGTAATCAAAATTACTATCAATAAATTTTGCCCCCAAACGTCCAGTTTTTGTTCTAAAAGATATTAGTGCAACAAAATTATCTGGTTTAAAAACCTCATCCAGTACTTCTCTAACATGATGAACATTTTCATCGCTGATTTGCACAAAAACACTCCCGCTTTCGTGAAGAAGTTCTTTGACGAGCAATAATCTATCTCGCAAATGAGTTAATTGGATCAATTCTTTCGTGAATATGCAAACTAACATTTTGCACTTCAAATTCCGTTCCTTCTTTTTTCCCCGCCCAACTCAAATATGGGTCAATGTGCGGGTCATGTTGATACGGCCGTTTGCTGTCTAGCTTGTCAGTCGCGCTGGAAACCAAACCAACCGGCGGAATGTTTTTTCGCTTCGCGCCCTTGTGGTCGTAAGTTTTAACTTCAATTTTCTTGTCAGCTTTTTTTCTTGGCATAATTTTAAATTTCTCTTACTTAACTTGAATAAATAGTGATGCGTGTATTTTTAGGAACATATATAACTGGCCACCAAAATGGTGAATCCATCCATCCCTGTCTTTCTTTCAACCCGTTCTGGCGAATAAGCATCAAAGCAGGAATGTCTTGCGCAACTTCACGAGCAACAACACGCGCTGTTCTTCCCGTACCACCACCAAGATCGTCCGAGAAACGGCCATCTGCTTTCTTGCGAGTAATATTACTGCCCCTCCTTACAATAGCCCAGACATACCCTTTCTCGCTTTCGTTTTGAGAATTTCTTGAAATATATTCTAAACACGCCTTGTGGGATTTCAAATCCCAAGAATATCCCTTTTCATTCCAAATAAATGTTGTGCTAATCTTGTCTAAAATATCCAAGGCGTCTTCTATGGTAATTCTTACGGCTTCTTTTTCGCTCGAGGGATCTAAATTTTGAATTCTCGTATCAAGTTCTTCAATTGTTTTTTTGATCTTTGTTTTGTAGTCGGTTTGAAATCCTACTGGCAAAAGTCTCTTGAAGGGCTTCAGAGTGGTAATATTGGATAACATAATTTTATTGGGGGAACACGGAATAATTCTGTCCCGTTCGTCCTTCCTGATGAAATATACGCCCTTGTCATGAGTTCCTTTCAGAAACGCTTCGCGCAGCGCGTTATCAAATTCGTTGATTCTCTTCATGATTTCGTAAATGCCAGCTGTAGTATAAAAACGTGTCACGGCAAGATCTTCCTTTGGTCGAGCGCCATACATTCTTGAATGCTGCAGTACTGTATCTTGTTGGAACCGCTTTGGATTGCGCCCATAGTAGAAACCGATTAAATTTTTTATGGTGATTCCGCGATCGAGAATCTGACCTCCGATAAAAATATTGAGAGGGGTGCGCAATCGCAATTGTCCGCTCTCATCAAGAAGAGCGCGTACATCCTCGTCGGAGTTCACTTTCTGCACCAGGAGCATCTCTTGGTCTAGGGCTGCTTTAACTATATCCTGCGTTTGTTCAAGTGTAGGCACAATCAAATCTGAGCACTTGACATAAAAAGACTTCGTTAGCTCTAAAGATTTTTTGAGATCTTCGTACGATTCGCTGATAAGCTTGTTCAATAAATCCTGGTTATTCTGTGAAATTTTTATAAACGCTTGGCCAAGCTGATTGATAATTTCTTCTTGCCATGTATGCGAAACTCGCGCAATTTCAGTATGAAGCAAAAAAGCATAATCTTCTTTTTTCTGACCCATTTTTTCCTGCTGGAATCGCCTGATACACCCACCTACAACAAAATTCATTATTGCCTTTCGAAGCATTGCGAGAGATGGACTCGTAAATACTTCTTCAATCCTAATAGACCGACGATCTGCACGGCCAAGCTTCTTTTTTGCTTTAAGCAACTCTACCTCCTCGTCCGGGAGTTTTTCGTGAAGACATGATGCTGGCGAATTTTCTTCTTCGCTTTCGAGAAAATAATAATCACCCCCAACATAATTTTCATATTCAGGCAATATTTCAGTAAATGCGGGCCGTTTCGGGAGATATAACATGCTGTCGCCGTCGTAGTTGTTTGGTTGCAAATAAAGGGAGTACGGCGTCGCTGTAACTTGTAAAAAATCGGACTGTGCAACTTTGGTACGCAGTTCATCAATTTTGCTCGCTATTACGCCCTGTTCAACTTCCCCGCTTTCTTTATTTTTATAAAAACTGAGGCTTGCAAAATCAGCTTCGTCATCAATGATGAGCAATTTTTTATTTTTAAGATCGGGGCATGTTTCCACAAGAACCGCGATGATCCGTTTGAGATTATTTATTTCTTTTTTAGCTACAATAATAAGCTTCTGGTTCAGTTCGTATTTGGTAAGGTGTTTAGGAAATGTCATTATATCGTGAATTTGCATCAATTTATTGGATACGAATTCACTAAAATCATTGTTGAGACGCCTTACGGTTTGTTCGCTTAGGGGGCGCGTTCCTTTTGTTAAAACAACTGCAAAGTCAAATCCTTCGTCGAAAGCAAGGGCTATTATCCCAATAAAAGCCCGCGTTTTCCCGCTTTGAATTTTGCCCAATAATATACCGGGCTTTTTCTCGCTTGTTTCAGAAGTTTTTAGTTTAACAACTACAGATTTTACGCAATTGCGTAGTTCTTCTGAATCAGGATCACTTTGCCCTTCTCGTTTTTCCAGCAATTTTTTTAAAAAAATATTTTCTGCCATATTTATTTCAATAGAGCATAAACACTCACATCAAAAAATCGAGTGTCTTTAATAAGCACCCTGAATCTATCAAGGATTGTTTGGTTCTTTTCGTTTGTGATAAATGTTGAATCTGAAGTATTCGCCATACTTATTGCTTTAATAACTCATCCACGCTCGCCTCAAACGCGCTGTGGGTTTTTGATAAATCGTGAATGGTGAATGATTTTTTCATATCCCCCTTATTTTACGCCATTTTCCTCCAATGCGCACGCTCTAAGCCGTGCTCGCACAGCCGAGCTCTAGGCCAGCATACGCATTCAGCAAACAGGCGAACTGGTCAATTCTTGCCCCGTAGCCTCCGATTTTCATTGGAGTGGTGTGGGGTGTTTTTCGCTTCTTCCAATAATTCTTTTGCTTTTGAGCGGGCTTCGTGGGATTTTTGGATTATTGAATAGTTGACCATAAAACCTTGTAAAACCGTTAAATTTCTCTTCAAATTTGACCTATTTTCCAGTTATCCACAGGGGACGTTGACACTAATAGATAATTTGCTATCCTCTACATAGATACTATTATTCATAGTATCTACCAAAAACAAGCGTCGCCCATTACGGGCCATGGCTTGTTTTTATTTTATTTACAAATCTACCTGCTTTAGATCGTTTACTGTCAAAAATAGTCGCTCTTATTTTGTCCCCCGATAAGATATAATTTCTTGTTTTAAATCCAAGTCTATTTATAAAAAATGACTTTTTAATGTTCAGTTTTTGATATAAAAAATTAAGAAATTTTCTTTTGTAAGTATTTTGATCCTTTATTAAACCACTTTGCTTTTTAAGGTCGTACAATATTGCCCCAAGTATTAAATCAGTTAGCTGTAATAAATCAGAAGATTTAGAATTTATTTGACATACACCTGCGATTATAAACTTTTGATAATGATCATCGATAAATTTTTTAATTCTATCCTCTAATTCCGTTCCGTCGGGAGTAAAATAATCATCTGTCAATAGAATAATAACTTCCTCCGGTTTTTTTCCAATTACAAGTTTCAATAAAGCAACCGAAAAACTTTGATATACTTTATATAAATTATTTTGGAAATGTTTCTGAAAATCTAATTCATCTTTATTAAGAATAATACAATTAAATTTAGCGTCTTCCAGTAAAAATACATTTAAAAGTTCTCTGGCAATATCAAACCTAATCCTTCGATCTAATCCTGCCCATTTTATTTCGTGATCATAATTGTATCTTTGTCGAATTTTCCTAATCTGATTATAAAGTTTTTGCGGTTCGCGACATTTAATAATGCCTAGAGCAAAAAATTTATCTCTTGCGCTATAAAGCAAGCCAGTTTCATCAAGAAAGCAGAAACACGTTTTTATATCTTTAAAATGCTTATTAGTCGGCATATTTTTATTTCCAAAAGTTAAATTTTTGCCCTGTGGCCCATGTGCGGATACTTTTTCTTTGGCTTGTCAGCCGGTAAATCGTGAATGGTGAATGATTTTTTCATATCCCCCTTATTTTACGCCTTTTTCCCCAATGCGCACGCCAGGGTGCGTATTGGGCCTACTTCTTTCTGGCTTCGTTTTTTGCGCGCTCTACCATAAATCTAACGCCCTCGGACATATTTTCTTCTTGGATGAGAATATCCGGATGCGCATTTTGAAATACGCGGTATATTTCATCCACGAAGGCCTGCCCCACCAGCGGCACATTCTCAAAATCAAGCAGAATTACCTTAAATTTCTCAAGGTCCTTCAAAATCCTGCGCGCCTGCGAACGGGAAATATGGACACCGCCCGAAGTGTAAAGTTTTACCCGTATCTCGGTCTTATCAAAACCATAATCGCTGTCATCGTTGATATTGGTATATTTTTTGAAAATATCGTTTAGGTGGCGATCGGAGTCAGTTTTAATCTTTAAAATAACCCGCGTGCCCCGCTTGACAACAGGCGTATGGCGAGCGGAAATGTCATGCGTAAGATTGTTAATGACAAGCATCTGGCCAAAGCTGTCCAATGTAAACATATCTCCCGCTTTGGAAGTA
>PEZL01000036.1:0-5287 GCA_002774055.1 Candidatus Tagabacteria bacterium CG09_land_8_20_14_0_10_41_14
AATTTTCCGTCTGTGACGCAACGGGAATTTTTGCTGGATTTTTGGGGCGGGGAAGCAAAATATAAAAAAGAAACTATTAAATGGCTGAAAGAAAAACAAGCCAATTCAGACAAAATAAAAGACATAATACTGGAATAACAAAAAACTAGTGAGGTCGGACCTCGCTAATTTTAGGGATTGCGGCCGGCGCGAATTTCACTTATAAAATATTCGCCTTGTTCTTTAAAAGAAGGTTGTATTTCAATGGCCTTTTGAATTTGCTCAATTGCCTTCTCTCTTTCATTCAAATTCAAATAAGCAGCCCCCAAACTAACCCGATATTGAGCGTTGTCAGGCTCTTTTTCAATAAAAACAAACCAAAGATTTTTCACCGCTTCATAATCGCCTACGGCTGAATAAACATTGATAAACTTCTTATCAATTAACGCCTCCGGCCCGAAACGATTTTCAATCTCAATTTTTAACGATTCAACATATTGCTCGTTCTGGCTAAGAATGGCCGCCATAAAAAGATTTTTACCGGCCTCCAAGGAACTTTTATCAAAATTATAAGCCGTCTCAAGAACCTCAACCGCTTTTTGATAATTTTTGCCGGCAAAATAGACATCGGCCAAGGCAAAATAAATCTGCTGTTTTCGGGGAGAAAGACTGATCGCCTCTTCAAAAGTAGCCTCCGCTTTATCAAAAAGACTCGCTCTTGTGTAAACAGAACCCAAAAAAATGCGATACCTGGCATCATTCGGCGTTTTTTCTATTTGCTTTTCCATTTCTTCAATTGCCTTTTTTAAGGCCAACCCCCTGTCTTTTTCCGGGATATTAGTATTTGACGCAACAGCATTGGCAAAACCGGCCAATTGCTCTCTTGCCTCCACAGTACCAAATGTACTATATGAAAAAACCTTATCATATTGCTTAAGCACGTCTTCAATGGGCGCTCCTCCGCGGACCAAGCTTAAAGCATTCAGCAAATTCTTCGCGGCCAGGAGCGGCTTAACATTCACAAAATAAAGCGAAAAAACAATAACAAGAAAACAGACGGTAACAACCAAATAACTCAAACCGCTTATTTCTTTATTGCTCATGATTTCTTCTTTTTTCTCCTCCTTTTCACCGTCTTTTCTTATCCACCCTGAATGAACAAAACCAAGAATAGTAAAAAACACAAAAGAAGAAGTCAAATTATCAAAAACAAAAAGATTATGAAAACCATAGGCGGCCAAAACCGAAGTCGTCCCTGCCGATTCAAACAAAGAAAAAACCCTTTTTTTGTAACCGCGCCACAGCATAAATAGGACAGAAACAAAAATGCTCATATACGCCAAAAATCCCAGGGCGCCGGCGCTTATCAGCCAATCAAAAAACACGTTGTGCGCCCTATCAAACCAGGGTTCTTGTTTATAAAGCTTCGGCTCAAAATATTTATTGAAAACCAAGTTATAATTTTCCTGGCCCCAGCCCAAAACAGGATGTTCCTGAAAACCTTGCCAAGACATACCCCAAATCGTTAAACGCGATTCCGTAGTGGTTTCAGAAAAAGAAATACTGGAAAAACGGCCCAACACCGGGTTTTTCTTTATAAAAGATTGGTCTTTCAACGCGACAAATAAACCAACCGATAAAATTACCAAAAAGAGCAAAGACGCAAACAATAAACGAGTTTTTTTCTCTACGGAAAAAATCGCCATTAAAACGGCGAATAAAAACAAACCGGCCACAAACCCCAAAATCGCGCCTCTGGTGGCGGTAAAAAACAGAACTACCAGTTCAAGCGCGAATAACAAAGCCAATCCGATACGAAGCCATCTGTTTTTAAACCAGTAAAAAAACAGGGCTGTTAAAAACAAGTGGAAAACAAGAAAAATGGCCAAATAACCGGCATTGCCAAAAGTGGCGTCCAGGCGGACATTACCTTGATGTATTGCCAGTTTGCCGAAATATTGCAAAAACCCATAGAAAGTAACAATAGCGCTAACAGCCAGCATCGCGCCAAAAAGTATTTTGAAATCCCTCTTTTTCCGTAAAACGCTGGTCAGAATTAAAAAATAAGCAAAAAGATGCAAATACCCTACAAACCCCTCCATTCTTTCATAATTAGACCAAAAACTGCGAAAAGGATTTTCTCCAAAAATCGTTGCCAGAAATAAAATAAATAACGTGGCGCTAAAAGCCAAAAGAACAGGACTTTTACGGGGCCTTAAATTTTTATCAAACACCGCGCCAAAAATCCACAAGAAAAACAGAACTTCCACCATTATTCGGAAAAAGAAATTTTTTCCGGTGATAAAAGGAAAAAACAAAAAATCAGCCACGATAAGAGACAAAACGGGTAAAATAAAAAGCCCTCCTTTAAGAGCGTAAACAAGGAACCGGATTGATTTTTGAGACATTATATATAGAATAAAGTAAAGTTATGTTTTTATCAAGCAAGGGGAAAATACTCATTTTGGCCATGGGCGACTTGGCTCTTTTCTATTTAGGCCTATTTTTCACGCTTAACTTACGGTACCAAACCCTTGTTGAGCCGGAAATATGGCTGGCTCATCAATGGCCGTTTTTTTGGATTCATTTGCTATGGTTATTCATTTTTTACATAGGGGGCGCTTACGATGTAAAAAACTTCGCTTCTTATAAAAAAATTCTCGGGACCACCTTAAAAACAATGGCCATCGCCGCTATGATGGCGGTCTTGATTTTCTATCTCGCACCCGGCCTCAAAATCGCGCCAAAAACCAATCTTTTTATAGACATCGCCGTAGTCAGCATACTGCTTGTTTTATGGCGGAGATTGTTTTGGTTTTTTATTAAAAAAGTATCCAAAATAAAAGTTCTGTTTTTGGGCTCAACAAAAGAAATGCGTCAGTTTGGCGAACAACTTAAAAACAACCCTCAACTGGGTTATGAGCCCATGACGACGCCGGAGAATGTCCAGCTTGTTGTTGCCTCGGCTGATATGATACAAGACAAAGAAATATCCGGCAAATTCTACCAGATGGTGCTTTTGGGAATAAGCGTGATTGATTTTGAGAGTTTTTATGAATCGCTTACGGAAAAAGTGCCAATTTCAATAATCAACGAAGGATGGTTTCTAAAAAATGTTAATGAAATTAACAAAAAACCATTTGAACAATTTAAAAGAGTTTTTGATATAATCTACGCCGTGGTCACGGGCATTATTACCCTAGCCATTCTGCCTTTCATCGCCATGTTTATAAAACTGGAAAGCAAAGGGCCTGTCTTTTACAAACAAAAAAGAGTCGGCAAAAATGGAAAAATTTTTGAATTGTTCAAATTCCGGACAATGATAAAAGACGCCGAAAAAAACAAGGCGCAATGGGCAAGCGAAAACGACAATCGTATAACTAAAATCGGAAAAATACTGCGCAAAACACGGCTGGATGAACTGCCGCAAATTTGGAATGTGCTAAAGGGCGACTTGTCATTCATCGGGCCGCGGCCGGAAAGGCCGGAATTTGTTGAGATGCTTAAAAAAGAAATACCTCATTACGCAATGCGCCATCTGGTAAAACCGGGGTTGTCCGGCTGGGCGCAGATTAAATATCCATACGCTGCTTCTGTTAAAGACGCGGAAGAAAAACTGCAATACGATTTATACTACATAAAAAATCGCTCAATGGTGCTGGATTTGGCCATCACAGCCAAAACGATTGCCACCATTGTCAGCCGTCAGGGACGCTGATTATCAATTTTTAAAAATTAAAGCATTGAAAATTATTTAAAAATTACAAAATTAAGAATTATAAAATTCTTATCACCTGCGCAGGACATGCTTCTGCCGCCTCTTTGTTGCAGCCCACATCCTTCTCACTCACTTCAAACTCGTAATCCCCTTCGGGATTTTTTTTGCCTTGTTTGGGATGCGCTTTCATATCATCTCCCATTTCCCAAAATTTGGGGCAGACAATGGCGCAGCTCCCGCAGCCGATACACCCCTTATGGTCTTGTATTATTCTCGCCATAATTCTCCTTTCTTTATAATTTTTTGACTTCTGATATAAAAAACTTTTTAATTTCCCGCCATTCAAAAGATTTAAGCATTTTCGGCATTTTTTCTTTTTCCGCATCCACAAAATATATTAATGATTTGCGAATATGAATTTCATTATATCTCACTCTTTTATATTTTTTCTTGAAAAGTTCCAATAATTCTTCCAGGGTATATCCATTTTTTATTATGGCGTACAAATCAATAAAATCACGTTTAGTTCCGCGGCTTTGGACAGCATCAATTTTCATACAGGCAACGTCGCGCAAATCAGCCAATCGGATGCCCTGCCAGACAAGAGGATTAAAAAGAAGCGAATATCTATAAAAAAAGAAACTTACTTTAACATTGTTTAAAATCCCCAAAATAGTCTGTTCCGTCCTTTGGTCAATTTTAAGATTTCCCAGATCACTTAAATTTTGAATAATTCTTTCTTCATTAAAAGTCTTAGGAGTAAAAAAATCAAGGTCATAAGAAACACGATGACCTAATTGCAATGCCACAGATGTGCCACCGGCAAGATAAAATTCCTTGATAAATTTTTCTTTGCTTAATAATTCCAGATTGCTCTTGAGAGCCCCCGGAACTGCTTCTGTAAACATAAAATCTTGCGTCTGGGCAGATCAAAATACTCGACCCAATAATTAGCGCTTTTTTGCGAGAGATTGCGCGAGTTTTCCAAAATTTTAATAATCTGATTTCTAGAATAATGTTTCAACATCCATGCCACATCTTCTCTGTCGCCATATTCTAAAATCCTGGCAATAACATATTCAGGATATTTATCGGGGTTAAGTTTTTTAGCGTCAATCTCCCAAAAATATTTTTTTACATTTCTTGGCGCTTTCATAAGACAATTATATCTTCGCTTTGCTTGATATAATTACGTCGTTCGGTCAAAATGATAATTTTATTCTCACTTCTCCCTCACTAGTAATTATAACATAAACCCTCATGGTCTTGTATTACTTTTTTCATACAGATTTAATTATAATAACCATAACACCAATATGCAAAAATTAAAATCAAAATTGTACAATTTCCTGCGCTGGAGCGAAAAATACACCAAAACGGATATGCTGTATCTTGCCAAGAGCGGTTTTTGGATCACATTTGGTCAATCTATTACCAGCGTTCTTTCTTTGGTTTTGATAATAGCTTTTGCCAATTTATTGCCAAAAGAAACCTATGGAACCTACCGCTATATCTTATCGCTGGCAAGCGTACTAAACATCTTCACGCTTACCGGAATGAACAGCGCGGTCGCAAGAGCGGTAGCGATCG
>PEZL01000036.1:5294-5436 GCA_002774055.1 Candidatus Tagabacteria bacterium CG09_land_8_20_14_0_10_41_14
GGGAGCGCTTAGAGCTTCTGTAAAATATCAGCTCAAGTGGAACATGCTCATGCTTGCGGCATTCTTTGCTCTTGGAGAATATTATCTCCTAAACGGAGACATGCTTTTTGCAACCTCTTTCTTTATCTTAGGTATATTCGTC
>PEZL01000036.1:5464-6246 GCA_002774055.1 Candidatus Tagabacteria bacterium CG09_land_8_20_14_0_10_41_14
GGGCTTATCTTGAAGGAAAGAAAAAATTTAAGTTTGCGAGCATTTCAAACATAATAGCCACCCTCGTATACGTCGGCGGTATTTTTGCCGCCATCTTGTTTAGCGGAGAGGTGATATGGCTAATTATCGCTTACGCCGCAACAACGTTTGCTTCAACGACATTTTTCTATATTTTTATTTTACGCAAATTCAAGCCGTCTCTAAAAACAGATGTTGAGGATACATTGAAATACGGCCGTCACTTAAGTTATATAAGAATTATCGGGCCAATTGTCGCTCAAATAGACAAAATTATTCTTGCTCACTTCTGGGGTCCGACACAACTTGCCACTTATTCGCTCGCCATGGCGATACCAAGCAGAGCAATATCGTTCATAAAAAACTGGGTCGGCATCGGCTTCCCTAAATTCGCTGAAAAAACGGCTAAAGAAATTAATACCGTTTTTTACAGAAGAATTTTTCAAGGAATGGTTGTGGGCGCGATAATCGCTTTTTTTTATTCGCTGACAGCGCCGTATCTGTTTAAGTATTTATTGCCGCAATATATGGAAGGAATTTTTTATTCTCAAATTCTCGCCATAAGTTTTATTTTCTCTATGCCCAATCGCTATATCAGTCTACTGATTGAATCACAAAAACTTTCCCGCGTAATATTAAAAAACAGCATTATACAAAACACGGTGTCCATCTTGCTTTATGTAACACTCGGTGTCTGGGGAGGAATACTTGGGCTTGTCGTGGCGTTTGTGTCTATTTCATTCATCGGCATGCTGATTAATACG
>PEZL01000029.1:0-790 GCA_002774055.1 Candidatus Tagabacteria bacterium CG09_land_8_20_14_0_10_41_14
TTAAAAATTTTGCCAATAAAACCCTGATACGATTTTTAAAAGATTCCTTTTTAAAATACGGGCTTAAAAAATCCGTGTGAATCTGTAGTTGTAACCTTGCCCCGAAAAATTTAGCCAACCGCCAGCCAACCAATCCGCACTCAAAAGGATCTTGACTAGTAATTAGCCACTGGCCATTAGCCACTAGTATTTTTTTGCCAATTTTAACAGCATCTCGTATGTAAAACCATTTACTTTTTGAATTCGTAGAATATAACCAAATGTTATTCGCAATTCGCATCATTGGCATAACATTCGCATTATTGGCATCGTATTTATTAAAAACAACTACGTGCAGCTCTTCGGCCAAACTGCCGTATTCAATAATCCTCTGCCTTACTTCAGATTTTTCGTCAAACAAGTTTCTGTCTGAACTTATCATTAAAACTTTCATCCCGTTAGAGATAGGAAACGTTTGAGTCTATTTTTCAGATAACGTTTTCCCATGCCAGATTTAAGATACAATTCTCTCGACCGAGCATCTTCTTCGTTAAGACATGCTTCATAATATATCAGTTCCCAAGGAATGCCGCGCTTTGTCCATGTAGATTGCCCGCTATTATGTTGTCTCAAACGTTTCCGTAAGTCATTTGTATTACCAGTGTACCATTTCCTGTCTATGCTACTTTTTAATACATATACATAAAACATAAAGTTTTGATCTCTAACGGGATTCATGTTGTTTTTAAAATATTTATTGTTTCGTTAATCATTCTTTCTTTACTGAATTCTTTTACTTTTTCTTTAGCCT
>PEZL01000029.1:817-4809 GCA_002774055.1 Candidatus Tagabacteria bacterium CG09_land_8_20_14_0_10_41_14
TATCTTTATACAATTTAAAAATTGCGTTTTTCAACTGCTCTTTATTATTATATTCAACCAAAATTCCACTCTCATTGTCTTGAATTAATTCCGGGTTGCCGCCAATATTGGTGGTGACAACCGGAATTCCAACAGCCATCGCTTCAAGAATCTGGTGGGACAATCCCTCATATCCGGTGTTTAAGACAAAAATATCGCCCGTGTTCAAATATCGCAAAACTTCATCATGAGACAATTGGCCGGTTAAGATTACCTTATCCTGAAACTTGAAGATTGAAACCTGAAACATTAACGCTTCGCGCTCCGGACCGTCGCCAATTATGTATAATTTCAAATTTGGAATTTGTTTAACCAAATCCGGAAAAATCTCAACCAGCGCTTGAAATCCCTTCCAGGTCACCAGCCGTCCGGCGGAAAACAAGACGAAGTCCGACTCAGCCCTTTTTAAAAAGGGCTGAGTCGGACTTCCATAGGTTTGGCTTTGAAAAAATCGGGAAAAATCAAAAGCATTATAAACCACATTTATTTTCTCCGAGCCCACTCCCCACATTAAAACTATTTTCTTCAAATATTCACTCGGCACGATTATTTTATAAGCCCTCTTCCCTACGCCCCTTTCAACTTTTCTTCTCAACTCCGTCAGCCAATCAAATTTTCTATCTTGAAATTCCTCCAAAGTTATAAATTTTTGAGATTTGAGATTTGAGATTTGAGATTGAAACTGTTCCCACGCGTAATCACCCACGATTTTTAGAATAAATTTTTTTCTTAAAAAACAGGAAGCCAAACAAACAGGCAATCCGACACTAACCGGGTCCTGGGCAAAAAAAACATCCACAGACCTGCCCAAATTTAATATTTTAAGAAAATAAAGAAAATGTCTAATTACCTTGGGGAATTTTCTCACTTCGCCAAAGCTCAAAACACTAACGTCAATTCCCTTTCGAGGCAATTCGTCAAAAAGCAATTTTGAGTATGTTGCCGGCCCGCCGATATCGGGCGGATAAAGAGGCGTACAAATCAATATTTTTTTCTTCATCTCTTGCATAATACACCAATTCGTGACATTATACAAACAACTGAGGTAGACATGAAAACGATTCAAGACAATATTCAGTGTTCCGGCATTAAAGTTGCCATGCGCGATGACCATGGCAATGAAGTCGGCAGAGCATTTCTATATATCATGCATAATGATTTGCGCGCTCAACCGTTCGGTCTTATGGAGGATGTATATATTGCTGAAAAAATACGCGGTCAGGGCTTGGGAACATCTCTAGTGCAAAAAATCATTGTATTAGCAAAAGAAAAAGGATGCTATAAGTTAATTGCCACTAGCCGATATTCCCGAGAGAAAGTTCACCAATTATACACTGATCTGGGATTCCAAGATTACGGAAAGGAATTCCGCATTGATCTTTGATCTTTCTTAAAGTGGATATATTTGACTTATTTTTTATTAATCTGTATTATAAAAACACAGTAAAAATTCAAACATATGCGCAAAATTAATTTAAAAAATGTGGTTTGGAAAGAAGGGAAATATTATGTCGCGTGGAACCTCAATACAACGGTTTCCAGTTTCGGTGATACCAAAAAAGAAGCTCTGGCTTGCCTACAAGAAGCGTTGGAATTACATTTGGAAGATGTGCCTGCTTCCAAAATCAATAAAGTGGAGCGACCGGATTTGATTCCGCTTACTTTCAAATATGGCTAAACCAGTTTTGCTAAGTTTGATACTAAGAGTCCTCCGCCAAAAGGGCTTCTTTTTTGTCCGGCAAAAAGGATCACACGCGCGTTTTCGCAAAACCGGGCAGCCTACCGGGAACGTAACAATAAAAATCGTAAAAAAGGAAATCCCCTACGGCACCTTCCAGTCAATTTTGCTTCAAACTGGATTAAAAGAGAGCGAATTTTTTGAAGACAAGAAAAAATAAAACTTCTTTTATTCTTTAACGTTGAGCGACATTTTAAAAGAAACCCGAGGCACAAATTGGGTGTTAAGATAAATTATAAAGATGAACCAAAACCGCAAAAAAGTGTTATATATCATCACCAAATCGGTCTGGGGAGGCGCCGGGAAGTATGTTTTTGACTTGGCAGCAAACTTACCGCCAGAACAATTCAAAGTTTTTGTCGCCGCCGGCCCCGAACCATCCCGCCAACAAAAAACTCTTTTTTCAAAGTTAAAAGAAAAAAATATTCCCTGTTTTGAAATAAAACATTTCCGGAAAGATATAAGTTTTTTAAAAGACATTCTTTCGTTTTTTGAAATATTACGGCTGCTTTTCAAAATCAAACCCGACATTATTCACGTCAATAGCTCTAAAGCCGGAGGTCTCGCCGGCCCCGCCATTTTAATTTACAGAATACTGAAACCACTAATGGCTAGTGGCTATTCCCTGATAACTATTTTCACCGCGCACGGCTGGGTATTCAATGAAGAACGCTCTGCCTTTCAAATCAGAATAATCAAATTTTTCAGCAAAATTACCTGTCTATTTTACAATAAGATAATCTGCGTCTCGGAATTTGACAGGCAAATCGCCATTAAAAATAAAATCACGGGAGAAAAAAAATTAATCACAATACACAACGGAATCAATTTCAATGAATACCGATTTCTGACAAAAGAAAAAGCGCGAGAAGGTATTATGAATCATGAATCTTGCCTGTCGGCAGACAGGTTAAAAATTAAGGAAACGGCCGACAAAAATTCAATTTGGATTGGAACAATTGGAGAATTTACAAAAAACAAAGGACAGTCCTACCTGATTGAAGCAATCACGATGCTTCAAGCTTCAGGTTTCAAGCTTCAGGCTGTCTTGATTGGATTCGGTGAAGACAAAGAAGAACTGGAATTACAAATTAAGAATCACAAATTAAGTGAGAAAATCTTTGTGATAGAAAATCTGCCCGACGCCCCGCTCCATCTCAAGGCTTTTGATGTTTTTGTTTTGCCGTCTATAAAAGAAGGCCTGCCTTACACTCTTTTAGAAGCCGGCTTGGCGCGCCTGCCTGTCGTGGCCACGGAAGTAGGCGGCATACCGGAAATAATAGAAAATAAAGCAACCGGATTTTTGGTAGAACCGGGAAAGCCAAACAAAATAGCCGAAGCTATTGAACATTTTATAGATAACGGAAACTTACGAAGCGAACTTTCCTTTGAACTATGGGGAAAAATAAATAGAAAATTCCGACTGGAACAAATGTTAAACGCCACTCTTTCGGCGTACAACCACAAATCCAATTCCGGCAAATAAAATCAGGGTCAAAACAGCCAGAAAATAATAAATTGTATAATTCCTACCGGTAGATTTTCCGTTATCGCTCGCGACAGAAACTACATTTGCCTGCTGATTATCAAAAAGTTGCCGGTTTTCTTCATTTTCATAATTCTCCTGTTTCTCTTCAGAATCCTTTTGTTGCTCTTTTTGTCCGCCGGAAACGTTGTCGGCCAAAATATCATAATCATTGCCAACGTGTTGTGATACATAAACCGGCTCTTTGTTTTTAAAGCCGGGGCTCTCGGGCGCGATGACAATATTTTCATTTAAGCGCGAAAAACTCTGCGCTTTCTCTAAATTGCCGTTGTATTCAAACGAATCAGCCACAAGCCCGCCCGGATACAAAAACTCCACTTCACCACGGCCTTGGGAGAAAATAATACCGGACGAAGAAGAAGGAATTACCAAATATCCGGCGGGCCTTATAAACGTGTGAGCGCTAAAAGTAAAATAATTTTGATAAGCAAACCTAAAACGCCATCCGGAAAGATTAATCTCCTCTCCGGAGGCGTTATAAAACTCAATAAAAGAATCCACGCCGGTTTTAATTTCTGAAATATAAATCTCGCCGGGAACAGCTTTTGCCAAAAACCTGTCGCTCGCGGAATATTCTCCAAGTGAAACACTCAAAACAACCACATATTCTCCGGGGTAACGATAAAAGTGAGTAATGTTTTGCCCTTCCCCTACAGAACCATCGCCGAA
>PEZL01000013.1 GCA_002774055.1 Candidatus Tagabacteria bacterium CG09_land_8_20_14_0_10_41_14
AGAAAAATATAGCAGTCTTAGAATTGTTGAAATGGATCTGCCAAAAGACGTTCAGGCAGTTGAACTACTTTATAAAGTTTATTGGGATGAAAAAAAATTTATATCATTTGACGATTTCTACAATAGATATTTGCAAAAACAAAAAAATCCAATAGAGAATTTCAGAAAAAAGACGACTATGTGTAAGGATTGTTATTATCGTGGTCTGAAAGCAAGGATTTATAGAACGTGAGCTGGTTTAATAACTCAAATCCATGCTGGTTATGTCGCCGAGTCAGTTTTTGGTAACGGAAGTGTAAAAATGTCAGCCGAATTAGATCATCAAGGAGCGGATATAAGAGTAGAATACAAAAGTCATTTTTTGAATTATCAAGTTAAGAAAACAAGTTATAGCGGGGTAAAAAGTAATAAAGCGTTACCAAGAAAACAAAAGCTTGAGGGAGAAAATATAGATATATTTTACGAGGTCCTTAATAGTAATATTTTTGACGATCCAAAAACAAAAAACGGAGATTTTAGACTCCCTTATAAAAGATTTGTTGACGATAAAAGAACAGAGAGGTTCGCAAATGGTTTTATAGTTTTTACCAAAGAGGTGTTTTTACCAAAAAAGAAAGAGATTAATAATAGTTAAAGTAATTTAGGCATAACTTTTGTATTTTTTAAGTAAGCCTCTGCCATTTTTATATAATCAGGATTTATCTCAAAACCAATATAATTTTGCTCAAGCTCTTTGGCCGCTACACATTCAGAGCCAGTCCCCACAAAAGGAACTAATACAACGCCGTCTTTTTTAGGAGTAGCAGACATTACTAATTTTTTTGATAATTCAAGGGGTTTTTGCGTAGGGTGTTTGATTATTTCATGATCAGTATGTTTTTTTAATTCTCGTGGCTCAAAAACTTGGCTTTTACAGGTTTTACATATAAACCACCTTTCGTTCATTCCAGCACCACCAGCTAAGGCTGGTATTTTTATTACATCACGAGGCAAAGCACCACCAGCATGGGCATTATAAACTGTTTCTTTTCCGTTGCTACTGAATCTCCCAACAGTTCCTTTCCTAACTTTTCCCGCAGCTCCGTTTAAAAAACCTTCAGTATATGGTTCTCTAACATCATCTCTATTAAAAATAGGTTTATCTTTCCAAGCGCAAATTATAGCCTCATGACTTCTTTGCCAAAAATTAAGAGAAGCAACATTTTTATTTGTGTAATGCCAAATAAGCCAACGTTTATTTATAGGAATTTCAATCGAAAGATAAGCGAGTATTTCGCTAAATCCATAAATAAACATCGTCCCCTCAGGCTTCATCACACGAATTGATTCGTTTATCCATTCTTTACACCAAGAAACATATTCTTTTAATTCACGCTTATCCAAGTTATTCCCAAAATCTTTTCCGATATTGTATGGCGGATCAATAATAATAACATCACAACTTTCATTTGGTAATTTTTTTAATTCTTCTACGGCATCTCCTAAAATAATTTTATTCAAAGGAAGTTTTTTGCTCCTTTTTATTTCTTTATTTTCTAAAAGTTTTTCAGCTTGTATTTCTTCTTCATTTCTTATTACATCAATAACAATACCTTGTATTGTTAGCTCTCTATTCCTCTTTATAATAATCGGCTCAATTTTTTCATTCGCGGGTTGTAATCTTATATAATTTTTTTCCTTATAAAATTTTTTCAAAGTAGCTTCGTAGTTATCCACAAGAGCAACTACTTTTTGTCCATTTTCGGCAGTATCTTGTTGTTTAACTAAAACTAAATCGCCGTCATTTATATTTTCATCAATCATGCTATCGCCGACTACTCTTAAAGCGTAAAATTCACCGTTGCGAGATATTTTACTTCTTGGAACAGCAATTGTTTCCCTGTTTTGATTTTGTATCGCCTCAATAGGTTGACCAGCCGCAATTAAGCCGAGCAATGGGATATTTACCATTTTTTCATTTTCATAAATATCAATTGATCTTGGCCTATTGTCTTGCTTTCCGATAAACCCCAAATCTTGCAATTTTTTTACATGAAAATGGGCGGTTGAAACAGAGGCAACTTTAAGTTTTTTGCGTATTTCTTCCAGAGAGGGGGCGTATCCATTTTTCTTGTGATAAGAGGATATAAAGTCTAAAACTTGTTTTTGTCTTTTTGTGAGCATAAATACTTGACTTTATTTTTTATTAGATTTATACTTACACTATAATAGAAAGAAAATAGAAAGTCAAAAGTAAAATTATCCACATAAAAATATTTAATATGAAAATTGATATGTCAAAAATTTGGGAATTTATAGGAACACTTTCCTTAATGCTCACTTAACCCACCCGCCACTCTTTTAGTTTTTTAGCCGCCGCCGCGCCCGCCACGCGGGCGTTGAAGCAAAAGGGCAAAAAGGAACTGGTCTGGGGGAAGGAATCCCGTGTCGTGGCACGGGACAAGCTTTTGCCCGCTCGTGCTTGCCGTTCCAGTTCCGTTTGAGAAAAGAAAAAGAAATCGGGCGGGCGCAAAATGAAAAGAGCAAAGAGTATTTTTCTGTGGTGTGGCGAGCAAGGCACGCAGTGGCGGGGCGAAAAATCAAGGACGTTTTATAAAGAAGCCGGGAGTGCAGATGATGGCAAAAATCGCAAAGACGTTGGATGTTTCCGTTGAAGATTTAATGAAATAAATATGACAGATACTAAAACAAAACTTCGTTCAAACATTTGGAAGTTCTATCTCCACGAGATTTTTGCCGGGATGTTTTTCTCTATTCCTGTCATTGTTTTGTTCTGGCAGAACAATGGGCTAAGTCTGACACAGGTGATGATCTTGCAGTCAATTTTTGCTGTGACTGTAGTTGTCCTATAAATTTCCACTGGATATTTTGCAGACATTTACGGTAGAAAGCGCACATTGGTTTTGGCTGGTGTATCTTTTCTTGTTGCAATATCAGCCTATAGCCTTGGTCATAATTTTGCTCAATTCATTGTTGCGGAAATTTTCTTTGCACTTGCTATTTCACTCACATCTGGAACCGCTTCGGCATTTATGTACGACACGCTAGTGGAATTAAAATAAGAGCAAAATTACAAGCGTATTTGGGGCAACGCAATTTTTATCGGGATGATTGCGCTGGCTGTATCCAATGTGCTTGGAGGGCTTATTGCAAAAATTGACTTGAGATACACTCTTTATGCTTCTATTCCATTTTTTGCCCTACTGATTCCCGTATCTCTTTCATTACATGAGCCAACAAGACATAAGCTCATATTCCAGAAGGGTTACATTCGAGAGATATTCAAAATTATGAAAGTTGCTCTCATTGAAAATGAAAAACTAAGATGGCTGATTTTATATTCGGGCATTGTCTACTCGTTTAACCAATCAGCTCTATGGTTGTATCAGCCGTATTTTAAGTTATCGGGGCTGGATATTGCTTACTTTGGCGTAGTGTTTGCCAGCTTTCAGGTTGTTGCAGCAATCTCCTCAAAATATGCTCACAGATTAGAAAAGAAACTTGGACAAAAGTATTCGCTGGTCATGCTCATCTTCCTTGTATCTGGTAGCTACTTCCTAATGAGCAATTTTATTTTTCTCTTTAGTTTTTCATTTTCATTCCTGCATCAGTTTGTGAGGGGTTTCAAAAATGTAGTCGTTGCCGACTATATAAACAAGCTTACTACATCAGATATGAGAGCAACCGTTCTGTCAGCAGAAAGTTTTGTTGGAAGATTGTTGTATGCCGCAATCATTCCTATTGTAGGGTGGTTAGCTGATATTTATTCTCTCGCTCAAGCCATGACTGTTTTAGCGTTCACAACTCTGTTTTTAGGAATTATAATTTTTGTAGCTTTACGAAAGTACCGATTAGTTTAAGAATTTACCGCCAAAGAAAAATTGGAAATCGTCCTTTCCGCTCCGCTTCCCGCCTTCACTTTTCAGTTTCGGTCGGGCAGGCAAGGCGAGGCGGGCGGAAAGGGTTCGGGGAAAATCCTGCCCGCCTTACAGGTTTTGGGCGAAACCAGTTTGATTTTTTTCATACACACACCAAATTTACCCTTTTGTAATTACTAATCCCCACACTTCACCTGCGCTGGCCTGTTTCAGAACTTTGGCAACTTCTTGCATTGTTGAACCAGTAGTAAAAACATCATCTACTAATAAAATTTTTTTATTTTCTAAATTTATATCTGTCATCCCGTGCTCTATTTTTGTCATCCCATGCTCCCGCCCGACTGGGCGACGGCAGTCGTTCGGGCGGGTGACACGGAATCCAGAAACTAGATCCCGCAGTACTGCGGGATGACAAGTAATATCGTCGGGATGACAAAATGGGCTATTTTGAACAAATACTAAATTCTTATATTTGTCATTAACCTGAAAAGCGCCTTGAATGTTTATCTGGCGTTTTTCTTTTTTGCCTTTTTTAACTTGAGACTTAGTATTTTTTATTCTAAAAATAATATTATTTAAAACTGGAATTTTAATTTCTTTGGAAATCTCATCTGCTAAAAGCTCTGCCTGATTAAACCCGCGCCAATGTTGGCGAATTTT
>PEZL01000017.1 GCA_002774055.1 Candidatus Tagabacteria bacterium CG09_land_8_20_14_0_10_41_14
AATATGTGGAAATTAAAGTTTTTTCCGTATCGCCGGACCGCTGGGCGTGTCTTCCATAATCCAGCCAAGATTGTCGGCTTTTTGCCGGAGTTGGTCGGCCTTTTCGTAATTATTTTCTCTTCGCAGTTTTTCCCGGTTTTTCGCCATTTTAGTAATTTCAGCGGGAATGCGAAAATCTGTTTTAAGGCCAAGTTTTAAAACTTTATCAAATTTTTCAATTAGTTTGTCTTTTGAGGTTTGGGGCGTTTCCGCGTCACGCGCAAGTTCCCATGTGGTAGTTAAGGAGCGCGGAGTATTTAAGTCATTGTTTAACGCTTCAATAAATTTTGTTTCGTACTCTTTTTCTTTTTTGGCGTTTCTCGGTTCCCGTTTAATAATTTTTCTGAAACTCAAAGAGCGCAGGTTTTTTAAAGACTCTTCCGCTTTTTGTACGGCGTTCCATGTAAAATTTAATTTTGAACGATAATGGCTGTTCAGAGCCAAATAACGAAACGCGAGCGGGTTTATGTTTCTTTTCTCAATATCTCGCAGCGTGTAAAAATTACCGAGCGATTTAGACATCTTTTGATTTTCCACAAGCAAGTGTTCCGCTTCCAGCCAGTAGTTTACAAATTTTTGGCCCGTGGCGGCTTCGGATTGCGCGATTTCATTTTCATGATGCGGAAACAGCAGGTCTACCGCGCCCGCGTGTATATCAAAGGTTTTTCCCAGATACTTCATGCTCATGGCGGAGCATTCTATGTGCCAGCCCGGCCTGCCTTTGCCAAAGGCTGCGTTCCAGGCCGTTAAGGATTTGTCTTGAATGGAATTGAAAGCTTTCCATAATACAAAATCTCCGGCGTTTTTTTTGCTATACTCGTCATTTTCTATCCTGGCTCCGTGTCTGATATTTTGCTTGGTAAGTTCGGACAGGGCGCCGTATGTCTGAAATTTTGAGATGTCAAAATATATTGAATTGTCTTTTCCTTTATATGCCATCCCTTTTTTGAGAAGAACTTTGATAAGTTTTATCATTTCCTTAATATTTTCGGTGGCCTTGGGAAAATATGCCGCTCTTTCTATGTTCAATTTTTTAATGTCCTGAAGAAATAATTTCAGATAGGGAAGAGTGATTTGTTTCAAGGTTTTTTTCTCTTGCTTCATTTTTTTTATAATCTTGTCGTCTATGTCGGTGATGTTCATCACGTGTTTCACCCTGTAGCCGTTCAGTTGCAGGGTTTTTTTAAGGACATCTTCAAAAATAAAGGTGCGCAGGTTGCCAAGATGCACTCTGTCGTAAACCGTTGGGCCGCAGGTGTAGAGGCCAACCCGCCCTTTTTTGATAGGATTAAAGGGTTCTTTTTGCCGTGTTAGATAATTGTAGAATTTTATAGCCATTTCTTCTTTTTGAAAAACAAAAACATGCCTATGGTGCTGACAATCATAATGGCAACAATAATCCAAAAGTCGTATCTTTGCCCCACAATAGGCGTGAAAAGAGTATTCATCCCAAACACACTGGAGACGAGCATTAACGGGAATGTGATAAAGGCCATAATGGTTAAGATTTTCATTATTTCGTTGGTTTTGGTGGTGAGGATGGATTCATTGGTGGCGTGTATTGTTTCTAGAATTTCTTTGGCGTTGTCTATGGAGTTTTTTGCTTTTACATATTCTCCGCACAGAAGATTTAGGTGGTGCCCAAAGTCTTTATTAAAAAATTCTTTTCCTCTCTGTTCAAAAGAAGCTAAAACGGTTTCGTGCGGGAGTAGCGCGCGCCTAAAATCAAGCACATCCTTTTTTAGAAAAGAAATTTCTTTGACTAATTTTTCACCGTCTTGTTTGAAAAGATTTTGTTCCAGCCTGTTTATTTTCAGGTATAACTGGTCTAGTTCCTGTTCGGAAAATTCGTAAAGATGTTTAAGTATTTTGAAGGCCAGGAATCCGGCATGGGTTTGAAAAAGTTTGTCTTTTATCTCTGTTTTTGTTTGCGCGTTTTTAATTAATCTCTCCAGCGGCGGAAAGGGTGAGTAGTGAGAAGTAATTAGAAAATTTTTGCCAATAACCAAATCTATCTCGCACCCTCCGTTGGTATTGAACCCCGAATTAACAGGAGGGAAATGTAGTACCAAGTAAAGAATATCCGGATAAGTGTCTACTTTCGGTCTCATTGTGAGACTTGTTAATTCTTCGGCAACGAGCGGAGGAAGAGGGTATTCTTGTCTCAGATCGTTAACCTCCTTAACACTGGGGGATTCCAGGCTGATCCAGGTAATATTTTTATGGCTGATAGTTGTTTTCATTCTTCTTCTCTGATATTATATGTTCATATAATTATAACATATAATGTTTAATTTTATCAAAAAAACATCTTATTGGGGAGCGTTCGCCGGCATCTTGTTGAGCGTTTTTGTTTTGGGTCTTTATTTGGGTTATTCCAATGGGCCTGCAATAGAAAGAGTGAAAAACTTGACCAATAAGGAAGCGCCGCTATCTTTGCGGGAAGATTTGGATTTTAATCCTTTCTGGCAGGCGTGGGAATTTATTGAAAAAAAATATGTTTCAAACAACGGCCTTGATAGGCAGAAAATGGTTTGGGGCGCGGTCTCCGGTTTGGTTGGTTCTTTGGATGATCCCTATAGTGTGTTTTTCCCGCCGGAAGAGTCAGAAGTTTTTAAGAGCAATGTGCGCGGAGATTTTGAAGGCGTGGGAATGGAAATTGGCATGAGAAAGAAGTTGCTTACCGTAATAGCGCCCTTGAAGGCTGCACCCGCTGAAAAGGCCGGCATAAAGACAGGAGATACAATTATTGAAATAAACGGAGAAACCACGATGGATATTACTTTGGACGAGGCTGTTCAAAAAATAAGAGGAGAGAAGGGAACAAAGGTGATATTGACAATTTTAAGAGAGGGCAGGGAAGATCCGTTTAAGATAGAAATAATAAGAGATAAAATAGAAATTCCTGTTTTGGATACGGAGGTTAAGGAAAATGGAGTATTTGTGATTGAACTTTATAATTTTTCCGCGCGTTCCAATTCTGAATTTCGAAACGCGCTAGGTGAAATGCTGGAATCCGGCAGTGATAAACTTATTGTTGATTTGCGCGGCAACCCCGGTGGATATTTGGAATCAGCCGTGGATATGGCCAGTTGGTTCTTGCCTTCGGGCGAGGTTGTGGTAAGAGAAAGGTTCAGTAATAACGAAGAAAAACTTTACAGAAGCAAGGGTTATGATTTGTTTGAGGATTTAGAAATGGTGGTTTTGGTAAACCAAGGTTCGGCTTCTGCTTCTGAAATTTTCGCCGGCGCCTTGAGAGACCACGATGTGGCCGTTTTGGTGGGGCAGCAAACTTACGGCAAGGGTTCTGTGCAGGAATTGTTGAGCGTTGACGGCAACAGTTCTCTTAAATTAACTATCGCGCGTTGGCTTACGCCGAACGGAGATTCAATTTCAGAAAAAGGTTTGACGCCGGACGTGGAGGTGGAGTATATCGAAGAAGACTTTGAAGCGGGCCGTGACCCGCAGATGGAGAGAGCTATGGAAATTTTAAGCCAATAAAGTGAGTATTAATAATATGAGAGTAATATTAAAAGACAATGTGGCCGGATTGGGCCAAAAAGACGATGTAAAAGAAGTAAAGCCGGGTTATTGGCGCAATTTTTTGCTGCCGCAAGGTTTAGCTGTGGAGGCGACGGCTCAACTTATTGAATTGGTTCAAAAGAGAAGGGAAGAGAGAGAAAAAATTAAAAAAGCAGAGACAGAGAAATTGGCAAAAGGGCTTGATGAGTTGGAGGGTAAAACTTTGGTTATTAAAGCAAGGGCGGATAAAAAAGGAAATCTGTTTGCCGGTATTGCGGCGAAAAAAATAGCGGCATTGATTAAAAAAGAAGAGGGGATTGATGTTGCGCCGGAAACCGTAAAAATAAAAGAACCGATTAAAAAAATCGGTTTGTATGAAGTGAATGTGGGCGAGAATGTTTTGAAAATTAAAATTGAGGCAGTTTAATTCTCCTGTTATAATTTTTTAACTGTCTCGCGGGGGTGTTTTTATATTTATGCGATAATCCATGAATGTATATCCGTTTTATTCTAAAAAGGGTTTTCGCGGGCGAGGTCTGTCCGACAAATGTTAAAAAATTATAACAGGAGAGTTTTGTCAGAAAATTTATTTTCTCCGCCTTAGATTATATTAACAACCGATACGCGTTTTGTTTTTCCCGTATAATCTTTTTTACGGCTTTTGGTGAAATTTACCTTTCCCCTGGCGGCTGCAAAAAGAGTATGGTCTTTGCCTTGGCCGACGTTTTTACCTGGCCACACTTTGTTTCCTCTCTGCCGCACCAAAACAGAACCCGGTTTAGCGGTTTGGCCGTCGTAAAGTTTTACCCCAAGATATTTGGGTTTTGAATCTCTTACATTTTTTGTTGAACCTTTTGCTTTTGTGTGCGCCATAATACATATGAATTTATCAGAAAAATATAAAAGAATCAAGTCTGGTTTTAAACTGGTGGAAAATGATATAATTCTTGTTTTGGTTATTCTTTTTGTGGGGTTTATTGCTTTTGGCTTGGGCCGCCTTTCTGCGCTTTCCGAAAGAAAAACCCCTATTTCCGTGGAAAATCTAATGAGTGAGGTTGAACCTCACTCATTAGATGAGGGAGGTTCAACCTCGATAATTGAGTCGGCGACCGCGAGTCTTTACGTAGCGTCTAAAAACGGTACAAAATATCATTATCCATGGTGCAGCGGCGCTCAAAGGATTAACATAGAGAATAAAATCTGGTTTTTAACAAAAGAGGAGGCCGAGGCGGCCGGATATACTCCGGCGGCAAATTGCAAGGGACTGTGAATCTTGAAAAATCTCCGCAGGATAGTAATTAAAAATAGCGAAGAATTGGAAAATTATGTTACGGAGTTTATTCTGTTTATTAAAAATTTTCAACAACGATTTTGCGGTCAAGGTTTAATTTTCTTCTTGGTTAATCGCAGGGTGGAGAATTGGCGTTTTTTAAGAAATTCCTTTAATTTCCCCATTTTTTTAAGTGCTTCTTGGGCCTTTTTGCTGTCAAATACCTCTTTTTCCTGCGAAATTCGCGTAAAATAGGCGTTTTCACCAAAAACCCTGGTTATGTCCTCTTGGCTCATAAAATTGTCAATTTGGGCCTTTATTTCAGCCAAACGGCGTTTATTTTGGCTAGTTTGGTCATCCAATTCCAAATACTTGTTTATCAACGCCGGAATTTGGTCTTTTTGAGATTTGTCTCGCTGCGCGAGATCCCGCGTAGCGGGAAGATTTGAGATTTGAGATTGAAACAGATGCCGCCACATTGGGCACATTTTTTGGTATCCGCACCAGTCGCATAAGCCCGACGGGGTGGGGATGAATTCTTTTTCTTTTTTTATCAAATCCTCAATTTCACGAATTGTTTTTAAAATTTCTGTTTTGGTATTTTCCAAGTCTTCTTTTGTTCTTTTTGTTTCCGCTTTTTCGCCGTGTTTTAAAAAATAGAGAGATAATTTTATTTTTTCTGGATCAAGGTGCGGCCATTTTTTTAACAACCCGAGATTGTAAATGGAAAGCTGGAGATTTTTATCCGTATCGTCTTGGGAGGGCATTCGCTTGGAAGTTTTATAATCTATAATTTCGTAGGCGCCGTTTTCTTCGTGTTTGTCTATTCTGTCTATGATGCCGGCAAGAATATGCGTTTCTTTGTTTTCGGGGTCTTCTAGAATTACGCTGAAACGAGATTCCAGTTCCACTACATTAAAATTCCAGGGGGGATTTTTTTTGTAAAAATTTTTAAGCAAGGTTATTCCTTCTTTGGTGTAGGCGGCGATTGTATCCGGTTCCAGATTGAGCGATTCTACTTTTTCGGCAAAATTATTTTGGAAATGGTCTATCACTTCGTCTAAAGAAGGGAAGAGGGGGGTCCTCTCAAATAATTTTTTAAGAGAGGAGTGAATCGCGTTTCCAAAAACCGCCTCAATATTTTTGGGGGTTTTGATTTTGTCCAACTGCTGGTATTTGAACTTAAGCGGACAATTTTTATAAGTTTCCAATAGAGAAAAGGAAATACGCATAAATTTATCTTAGCAAATATTTGATATTTGTTTAACGAGGAGAGAGAGGGTTGAGGAGAGAGAGGGTTTTTAAAAATATATAACGTCGCACAATATATCTTTTATGACGTTGTTTTAGAAAGTTGGCGCGTTTTCTATAAATTCCGGATCCTGGCCGCCTTTTAGTCTTTCCATGCTGGCGATAAATGCTTTCCAAAGATATTCATAAAAAATGTTATACGCGAACGTAAATGGTTTTTTAAGGTAATCGTTCCATAATAATTTTACACCGCCCCATAAATAACCCAGATTATCCTGCACCGGACCGCTTTCTATGATTGAGCGGAGGTTTATGCCGAAATAACCTAGTACAATCGCGCCGATTATTATTAAAATTACTAATTTTACAAGACCTTGATTCATGGATTCTTGTCTTAATTATAAATTATTTTTTAAAAATAAGATAGCGGGTTAAGATATGCTTTTTTATCGGCTATGGGAATTCTCGCGTTGGCGCAGTTTGTAATGGTTTTGATGTCGCCAAGCCGCATAATTTTAACGCCCTGGGTGGCATATACGGTAAAATGCAAATGCGGACCCGTGGCATAGCCGGTTTCTCCGCTATAGCCGATAATTTGCCCTCTGGACACTTGCTGACCTTGGTTTACTTTTATTAAGGATAAGTGGGCATAAAGCGTTGAAAGGCCGTTGTTGTGTTTTATAAGCACCCATTTACCGTATGAATAACATCCGCGAATTTCATCGGTGTTACCCGTGCTTTCTATTACGCCACCGGAAGCGGCAAAAACTTTTTCACCCACAGAGGCGCGAAAATCCACTCCGTTGTGTCCCTTTCCTCCGTAAACTTGGGGATTTTGTGTGGCGAAAGGAGTATTGCCAAAAAATTGTGTTACGCAGTTTTGAAACTCTCCCCCGCCGTTCCAGCAAGAAAGAAGCGATACCTCGCTAAGCGGATATCCCAGAATACCGGTTCCCGCTGACGGGATGCTGTCGGGGTCAATTTCTATTTGCAGTTGCACTTCCAAATCGGCTAGTTCGCTTAAAAACAATTCTTTTTTTGCTATTTTATCTTCCAGAATTTTTTTGTAATTTTGTTCTTTGTTTTGAGTTTGTTTTAAAAGATTGTCTTTTTGCTGTTTGTTAATACCTACGAGTTCTTTTTGGTCGCCCAAATTATCCTGCAGTTGTTCAAGTTTGTTTTTCTCAGCGTCTTTTTGCGTTTGATTTTCTTCAAATTCATTTTTTAGGATTTTTAAATCTGCCAGATTCGCGTTGATGTCTTTTTGCAGGTATTCCATTCTTTCTATGTTGACGAAAAAATCAGAAAGACTATTGTGGGCCAGGAGTATTTCAATAAGCGAGCGAGATTCTTCTTCATCCAGTTTTCTTAGTATTTCCGCCAGAGATTTTTTGCTGTTTTCTATTTGTTCGTTTTTGTTTTCTATTTCTATCTTTAATTTTTGTATGACAAAATTAGTACTGTCTATTTGTTTATTGGTGAGGGAAATTTCCGATTTTAATTTGCTTGCTCTTGTTTGAAGTATTTGAATTTCATTTTTTAATGATTTTTGTTCTTCCCCGGTTTTGTTGATTTCTTCCCGATATTTGTTTATTTCATCTTTTATGAGTTCTATTTCTTTATTTTTTTCTTCCATTTGTTTTTGCAGTTCGCCAACCGTGGAATTCGCAAAAACCATGGATTGCAATCCGGCTGTTAGCAAAAGCAAAAGTATCAATGAAATAATTTTATTCATGTTATTATTTCTTTGGCATGTTGTATTCTTTTAAGTGTTTCTTTTTTCCCGAGTATTTCCGCTACGCTGAATGGGTCTGGCGATTTGGCTTTGCCGGTAAGGGCTGCCCGAAACGGCCAAAGCACATTGCCTCTTCCCTTTTCTTCCGCGTAATCCCATAATGCTTTTTTGATATTTTCCGCGCCAAAAGAATGCCTGTCAATTGATGACAATATCTTTTCTGTTTTGTCAAGATGTTGGCTTGTGTTAGAAAAAGTATGTATTAAAAGAGACCTGGATAATTGCGGTTTTTCAAAAAAGAAATCAACTCTCTCTTTTATTTCTGAAAGAACGTTTAGTCTTGGCTTTTCCAGTTCCAAAATTTTATACCACAATTTTTTATCTTTGTTTATTTGAGCTTTCCATTCCGAAGATATATATTCCATCGTGTGTTGAGATAATTTTCCCATAGACATTTTTTTAATGTATTCTCTGTTGAACCAGTTTAATTTTTCTATATTAAACACGGCGCCTCCTTTTTGAATTTTCTGGAGTGAAAAAAGCTCTAACATTTCTTCTTTTTCAAAAAATTCTTTATCATTGCCCGGATTCCATCCCAATAATATTATAAAATTAAGCAATGCTTGCGCCAGATAACCCATTCTCTTGTATTCATTGATTGATATGGAACCGTGTCTTTTAGACATTTTTGACTTATCCGGCCCAAGTATAAGAGGCAGATGCGCGTAAAAAGGTGTTTGAATTTTTAGCGCCTTTTGAATTAAAATTTGTTTTGGCGTGTTTGGTATGTGGTCTTCCCCCCTTATAACGTGGGAGATTTTCATTTCTTCATCGTCAATTACGGAAGCAAAATTATAAAGCGGTGTTTTTTCGTCTTTGGCAATCGCAATATCTCCTAAAAGAGATGCATCGTATTCTATTTCTCCCCTTATTAAATCGTTAAATTTTATTTTTTCATCACTTCCCCCTAGTCGTATTATTCCGTTTTTGTTTTTATGATTTAATGATTTAATGTTTTTATGATTACACACATGCCTTGGGGCTTCTTTTTTATTCATCTGTTCTGTTTTTTCCGCGGCCAGTTCTTCTTTCGAGTGATAACACCAGAAAGCGATTTTTTTATCAAGGAGCTTTTTTAAATAGTTTTTGTAAATATCTTCCCTTTCGCTTTGGCGATAAATCTTGTCGTATTCTAATCCCAGCCATTTTAAACCATTCAAAATATCTTCTTCAAATCTTTTGTCGCTCCTTTCTTTATCCGTATCGTCAATGCGTAGGATAAAATTTCCATTGTTTTGTCTTGCGAATATATAATTAAAGAGGGCCGTACGCGCCGTACCGACATGGAGAGGTCCGGTTGGGCTGGGTGCCAGGCGCGTTCTGATTTTTTTACTGTTTAAAAAGTTTAAAAAATTCATCATTTAATTTATTTCGCGTGTTCTAGCCCCAGATTAATGATTTCCTGGGCTATTTTGCGCGCTGCTTCCGTTTTGGAAAATTCTTTTGCTGCTTGTTTCATTTTTTTCTTTTTTTCTTCGTCAGAAATTATTCGTTCTATTTCCGAGAGCAACACATGCGGCGTAAGGTTTTCTTCTTCAATTATGTCCGCGGCGCCTGTTTGGCTGTAGGCATAGGCATTTTCTCTCTGGTGGTTTTGGGCGGATTTTCTAATGGGTATGATAATGGATGGTAATTTCCATGCCGCGATTTCATAAATGGCAGTGCCGCCCGCCCGTGAAATGATTAAATCAGAAACGCTTGAGGCGTTTCGCAGATCTGCGTCATTGAGGTAGGGATATAAATGATACCGGTTTTTAAAAATAGAATTTTCTAACGCCACCTGCGCGCGGCCTTGTGTTTCTTTGAAATTTTTTTTGCCGCACTGGTGGATAATTTGCCATTTTTTTACAATTTCCGGCGCGATAAGAGTTATCACGTCGTTTATTTTTTGAGAGCCCTGGGAGCCGCCCAGCACAAGGATAACGGGAACATTTGGTTCCACATTAAATATTTCCCTGCCCTCTTCCTGCGTAAAACCAATTATACTTTTCCTGACCGGCGTTCCGGTTAACGCTGTTTTGTCTTTTGGAAAATATTTGGCGGTTTCCGGAAAAGAAATGGCGATTTTTTTTGCGAATTTTGAACCCCACCTGTTTACTCTGCCCGGTACGCTGTCGGATTCGTGAAGCATCGTCGGGATGCGAAGTATTCGCGCGGCAAACAAGACCGGAAAACTGGCATAGCCCCCTTTTCCAAAAATAACATCCGGCATCTCGGAATAGACTAACCAAACCGATTTTAATATACCCACGAGCGTTTTGAAAATATCGATAAAATTAAGCAATGAAAAATAGCGGCGTATTTTTCCTGCCGGTATTTTTTTAAAAATAATTTGTTCCGTTTTTATTCTTTCGGCATTGTGTTTTGAATCAGAGGCCAAAATAATTTCCGGCGCCAAAAGTCTTTCCTCTTCCGATAATTCATAAATGGCTTCTGTTATCGCGATAAGGGGATAGAAGTGACCCCCTGTGCCTCCGCCCGTGAGAAGTATCTTCATGATGAATATTTTGAAATATTATAAATAATTCCTATGCCACCTAATGTTAAAGCTAGCGCGGATCCTCCTTGCGAAATAAAAATTAAAGGCAGGCCCGTTAGCGGGATAAGCCCCACCACGGCATACATATTAATAAAAGATTGTATCACAATAATTATAGCAATTCCCGCGCTTGCTAGTCTACCGAACATGTTTGGCGCCCTCGTGGATATTCGCAGCGCTCTGTAAAAAAAAATTAGAAACAAAACGATTAAAAGGCTGGTTCCAATAAAGCCGAATTCTTCGCCTATTACGGCAAATATGGAATCACCCGTGGGTTCGGGCAGATAATTAAATTTGGATAAACCTTTGCCAAACCCGCGGCCCAAAAGGCCTCCTGAACCCAGCGCTATTTTACTCTGGTTTAATTGGTAGCCGGCGCCTTGCAGGTCATAAGAGGCGTCAAAAAAAACATTTATTCTGGGAATCAAATAAGGTTTAAAAAAGATTAAACCGGCAAGAATGAAGACGCCAACAAGAGAAATTAATGCCGCTTTTCTATATTGCGCCCCCGCTAAAACAAAAAGGCAGATTCCGGTTAGGTATATTACGCCCATGGTACCCATATCCGGTTGAGCGATAAGCGCCGCGGCGGCAAGCCCCATAATTATAAGAAAAGGCACAACCCCGGTTTTAAAAGAAGAGATTTCTTTCCCGCGCTTGCTTAGCCATGAACTTAAATAAAGAACAAATGAAATTTTTAACAGTTCGGCCGGTTGAAAGGTGGCGATTCCCAGAGACAGCCATCTTTGCGCTCCGCCATGTGTTATACCAATATGGGGTTCAAAAACCAGAAGCGTAATGCAAATACTTAAGAGAAAAAGAGGCAGTGAAATCGTTTTCCATTTTTGATAAGGGATTCTGCTGGTTATAAAAAAAAGTAAAATTCCCGCACCGCCGCCCAAAATGATTTGTTTTAAGAAAGAAGTATAAGAATTATTGTTTTCTCTGGCGGCCAGTCCCAAAGACGCGGAAGATAGCGCCAGAAATCCAAAAATTATCAGGGTTAAAACAATACCCAGAAATATTTTGTCATGTTTTTTGGTTGCCATCTATTCTTTTTTAATAATCTTGCCGCCGGATTTATCATTTTTTAGTTTGTCTTCCGCTATTGTTAATACTCCGTTTACAAAAACAAACTTGATTCCTTTTGAATAAGAAAATGGGTTTTCGTATGTCGCCGTATCTTTGATTTCTTGCGGGTTAAAAATAATGATGTCGGCATAATGGTCTTCTTTTAAGGCGCCTCGTTTTTCTAATCCGAGAGTCGCGGCGGGCAGGCCGGACATTTTGTAAATCATATCTTCCCAAGAAAGACTTTTCTTCTGTTTTACAAACCAATTTATTGCTTTTGGAAAGGCGCCAAACGAACGGGGGTGCGCCAGGTCTGAGCCCGAATCTTTGATTTTAGAAAGGTCGTATCCAACGCCATCTGACGCGATCATTGAATAGGGTTTGGCGCTTAGGTTTTCAATATTTTTTTCCAGGAGAACTTCGTTGAAAATGGAAACGCGCAGATTGTTTATTTCAAGCAGTTGTAATATTACATCCTCAGGCGTTAGTCCGGACATTTCGCTAATTTCTTTCAGGGTTTTTCCAACGCTGTTTGCGCTGTGCTGGGCGGAGGCTACTGTTATTTTGTTGTAATGCAATGTTAGTTCTTTGAAATGATTTTTAAGATTTTTCCTGCTCACCTCGTTTTTAAAAAGAGACATAACTTTTTCCTCATTGCCTAAAAGCGCCCATGACGGAAGCAGACTGCTCATATTGGAGCCCGTTCTTGTATAGGGATAAAAATCGCAAGTAATTTGGACTCCTTCTTTCCGGGCGTTTTCTATCATGCTGAGAGCATTGTCAAAATATTCCCAGGCCATTCTGCCTATGGCTTTGAGATGCGCGATGTGGCCTTTTACTCTCGTTGTTCTTAAAAAAGTGATTATGCGCGAGAGCGCGGGGAGCAGGTTTTTGCCTTCATCTTCCATGTGATGCATGGAGGTGCCATTGTTCTGCGTTACTGTTTGCAGAAGCGCGTCTATTTCGCTATCGGAAGCGGCCTGGCCATGGAGTGATCCTAAATTTGTGGATAGGCCGAAAGAGCCCTCGTTTAAAGATTGAGCAAGCAGGTTGGCCATTTCTTTTATTTCTTCGTTTTTCGCTCTTCGAACTTGGTTTTTGAGAATATTTCTTCGCAGGGTTTCGTGGCCCGTAAGAGTGCCAAAGTTAATTTTCAAATTGTGTTTTGAAAGTTCGGAAAAAAATTGTTCAAGGGTTTGCCAGTTTATGTTAATGTCGCTGGGTTCCAACCATTTTTCTATTGAGCCGATAGATTCCTTGTTTATTATTGGCGCCAAGGAAGAGCCGCCGTGTCCGCCCAAAATAGTTGTTATTCCCTGCATTAAAAAACTTTCTTGGTTGGGGTGGGAAAAAAGGGTCCAATGGCTGTCCGAATGAGTGGTGAGGTCTATAAAACCGGGTGTCACGTAAAGATTTTCCGCGTCTATTGTTAATTTTGCCTCTTCGTTTTTGAGGTTTGCGATTTTTTTTATTTTTTCTCCGTCCACGGCAATATCAGCCCGAACCGCGCGGCTGCCGGTTCCGTCTATTACCGTTCCGTTTTTAATAATTACATCGTACATATTTTTTATCCAATTAAGGTTATTACTATGCCTATAATCGCGAAGACCGCGCCTATGAGCCAGAAACGCATTGTTACTTTATAAGACGGCCAGCCTCTCGCTTCAAAGTGGTAATGTATTGGCGCAGCCAAAAAAACTTTTTTGTGGAAAAATTTTTTTGAAAAAATTTGAATGATGGCTGAGCCAGAAGCCATAACAAGAGGAAACGCGATAATGGGCAGAACCAAAACAGAATCTGTAAGAAAGGCAACGACGGTAAGTGTGGCGGTGAGGCCGATGACGCCGGTTTCTCCCATATAAAAACGGGCGGGCGGAATATTGAACCACAGGAACGCGCCGATTGCTCCGGCCAAAACCCCGCAAAAAGCAGCCAAGTCCATTTGGTTTTGAAAAAAGGCAATGCCGGCGTAGGCGGCGAAAATAGACGCGAATATTCCGCCTGCCAGCCCGTCCAGGCCGTCTATTACTCCCCCGCTAAAAGCCGCAAGCATTACTAACACAAAAAGAGGGACAATCAGCCAGCCGATTTCCAAGGGGCTCGTAAAAGGTATTGCAATGGCGGTTACTTCAAGTTTGGCAAAGAACCACCATCCTCCTATAAGACCGATAAGCGCCACCAAAAGCAATCTTTTTTTTAAGCTAAGACCTCCGCCTATATAACTCCCCCGCCCTCTTATTTGAAAAAAATCGTCCGCCAGCCCAATAAGTGAAGCAGACACCAGCGCGAAAAGAGGCAGCCATGTCTGCGAGCGGCTTAAAAAGTTCAGTTTTTCAAATGTTTCGCTTGCTGAAACATGAAAAAGTGCCCAAAAAACCAAAGTTATAACCAAGGTTGTGGCCCAAATTAATATGCCTCCCATTCGCGGAGTCCCGATTTCTTTTCCCTCCAGCAATTTATTTGTTACAACAGCTTCTTCTCCGCTGATCGCCCTAATACGCGCCTGTTTTTTCCACGCTTTGTGTTTGTATAGAAAATGAGCCAGGGCGGGCGCTATCAAGACACCCACGAAAAAACTAATGGCTGATAACCCAAAAACTTTGAGAATGCTAAGCCCCATGATTTAATGATATAACAGAAAATTATTTTTGTCTAAATAGTGAGTTCTCCTCAACTGTTCGGAGCCTGCCTGCCGGCAGGCAGGTTCAACTCCGCACAGTTAGATTTGTCTGGCAAAGTTTGGCCGGGGGCGGAAATTATTTACAAAACATTACCAAGAACAAGCGGGTTTGCCGCTGCACAACATCCATGCCCATGTCGGACGGACAGGGTCGTAAAATGGCTTGCCGGCACTTGGGAAACTCTCAGGACCTATTGAATGATCAAG
>PEZL01000007.1 GCA_002774055.1 Candidatus Tagabacteria bacterium CG09_land_8_20_14_0_10_41_14
AACCCAAATTGTCCCGTCATCATGGTCTCCGTTAAGGTAACCCATTAAAGAGTAAGCGCCATCGTATGCCTGCTCTCTTGATCTGGTAATACTCCATTCAAGCGGTGAACAAGGTGGATTATCAAATTCACATTGTAAATAGTAGTCAGTTGTCCACCCGCCAAAATCATCTTCAAAACTTTCAGAATATTCTTCTGCTTTTTCTACTTCATATCCATAAAGTTCATTTAGTTTAGCCAAAGTAGTTTTTCCAACAAATCCAGTTCCGCGTTCCAGTCCCCAAGGAGTTAAAATTTCACTTGTATTTTTTTCTTGAAAACCAACTACGGCCGAGGCGGTATATTCGTCAAATATGCCGGTAACCTCTCTCGTATATAATCCTTCTTTTGACAAAGCAGTTTGCAGCGCTGTAACTTCTGCGCCCGAATTTCCAATCCTTAAATTAATATTAAAATCATGAGACCAAACCACTGGTTTTTCTTGAATTTCGGCTAATTGCTTTTGAAGCTGGGCAATTTGTTGCTGGAGTTGTTGAATCATTGTCTGCAGTTCGGCAATTGTCATTGCTTTTACGTTCGGCGCTCCAAGATTAAATATAAAACCGAAAACGACTAAAAAAGATATAGCGAAAATAAATTTTTTGCAACTCATATGTAAATATGATTTAATTAATAATTATTTTTAAATTTTGACCTTTCTACTTTTAAGTTACCCCAAAAAAAAACCTTTTATCAACGTTTTGTATAACCCCACCCAATTCTGGACTTTTGAGGCATGTTAAGAATAATGGGTTGGCTTGCTTGTCGTTGTAACATGAATTGTACCGAAGAGAGTTTGTTTTGAAAAGCATGGTGGACTCTATAATTAGTGAGTCTATGAAGAAAATGCTCTAATGTGTTGGTCAAATTGCGAATTTCGCCTCTTATCTCCGACATCTCTTTTCTCGCCTTTTCTTCAAAAACATCTATTCTCTCTTCCATTCTCTGAAACTTAAAATCCACCGCCCCCAAAACAACGGATTGATATTCGTCGAACTTTTTATCTAAAACTTCCTCCAACATAACACCTTCATTGTATCATCTGCCGCAAAACTAGGCAAATTTCTTAATTGAGGAGAAGAAAAAACGTGTCATTTGTTAACCAAATGACACGTTTATAAAAAATCAAAAGGCAACTCCGGTAATCAGTTTAAACAAACTAAGTACTGCCGGCAATAGCAGCCGCAGAAAAAAGATAATGAAAAAAATTAAAATGAAAAAACCATAGCGTTCCAAAAAATCCTGAACATGTCTCCACTGATAAGGCAAAAGCGCGAAAAGAAGTTTAGAGCCGTCAAGCGGCGGAATAGGAATTAAATTGAAAACTCCCAAAATCAAATTAATGAAGGCGATCAGGATGGCAATTTGCCAAAAAGCGGGCGGCAAAAAAGACAAAAAACTGGAAAAGCGAATCAAAAGACCGAAAACGGCAACCAAAAAGAAATTGGCCAAGGGGCCGGAAGCACCGACGATAGCCGGTCCCCATTTTTGATTTTTTAAATTATAAGGGTTATACGGAACGGGTTTGGCCCAGCCAATAATAAATCCGCCAAGCAAATAAGTAATCGCTGGTACTATCAAAGAACCGACAAAATCCAAGTGTTTAATCGGATTTAAGGTAAGACGGCCGGCGTATTTCGCGGTAGGGTCTCCCAAAAGATACGCGGAATATCCATGAGAAACCTCATGAAAAACAACTGACATTATTAAAACCGCTATCGCAAAAATAAAATCAATTCCGGTCATAATTAACCCTCCTTTAAATTTAGCGCGCTTGAATTAAATCTTTTTCTATTGTAAACTGATTTACAACATGAGTAAACAATGCGCGATCTGCGGAAAAGGTTCACAAATGGGCGGCAAAAGAAATCTTTTGCGCGGCAAATACAATCCAACACCAAAAAAACGCAAATATCCCAATCTGCAATGGGCTACTTTTCCCGACGGCCATCGTGAAAAAATCTGCACAAGATGCCTCAAAAAAAACCTGCATCTTAAACAAAAGTAAAACCCGGCCATTAAAAGAGCCGGGGTAAGTCTTTTACTTGTTTTTTGAAGGAAAAGACCTGCACGTACTTTTTCCCTTTTTACCATTTCTCCTCTTCTCTTGGCCGCACTTCGGACATCTTTTCTCTTTGATACGTTGCTGGCCGCAGTTACTGCATCTCCAATATGCGCTTGAACATCTCATAAAATCCTCCTTCTTCAGAACGGTTTTAAGGTTTGTTTAAAGAACAAAGACTGGTCCGAGAAACAAAGTTTCCAAATTAGGACTATCGGGCCGACTGGATTCGAACCAGCGATCCCACGCACCCCATGCGTGTGCCCTAAACCACTAGGCCACGGCCCGTAGAAAATTTATTTAGCCCAACCCTATCACCTCTTTTACTTCTTTAAGTTTTGCTTCAGCCATTGGTCGCGCTTTATCCGCGCCTTGTTTCAATACTTTTTCAATTTCGCCCGATTCGGAGATTTCTTTATATTTTTCCCGAATCGGCTTTAATTTTTCCGCAACCAATTCTGCCAAATCTTTTTTAAAATCGGCATACTTGCCATCCACAAATTTACTTTCTATCTCTCCCTTAGTCAAACCGGAAAAAGATTCATAAATAACGAGCAAATTATAAATAGCCGGCCGGTTTATATCAAAGAGAATTTTATTTTCAGAATCCGTTGCGGCAGCCATTATTTTTTTTGAAATAACATCCGGAGTGTCCAATAAATTAATCGCGTTATTTTCACCGGCATCGCTTTTGCTCATTTTCTTTTCCGAGTTTGAAAGCCCCATAACGCGCGCGGTTTCTTTCTTAATTTTTACTTCAGGGATTTTAAAAATATCTTTTTCATACAACGAATTAAACCTTTTTGCCACATCCCTTGCCAACTCCACATGCTGAACCTGATCTTCTCCAACCGGCACAACATCCGTATCATAAAGCAAAATATCGGCCGCCATAAGCACGGGATAGTCAAAAAGGCCAACACTTGCCCTTTCCCTTCCACCCGCAGCTTTTTCCTTAAACTGCGTCATTTTTTCCAGCCAACCCATTGGTGTAAAGCAGTTCAAAATCCAGGCCAATTCAGAATGGGCCGAAATATAGGACTGCGCAAAAAGAACAGACTTTTCCACGTCTATCCCGCAGGCCAAAAGCAAACCGGCGGTTTCCCGGATTTTTTCTTTCAAGATTTTTGGGTCTTGCCTTACTGTAATGGTATGCAAATCAACAACACAGAAAATATTATCATAATCTTTTTGAAAATCCACCCAGTTTTTTATAGCACCCAAATAATTACCTATATGTATACCGCCGCTGGGCTGAATACCGGAAAAAACTCTTTTTTTATTCATAATCCAATGACTATTGGCTAGTGGCTAGTGGCTAGTGGCTAATTCCCGGTCCTACGCAATAAACCGGGTCGGCGCAATTCTTTACAACGTCTCCGCAATAATAACTGCCGTCCAAATCATCCGCCAAAGCGCCTTGCCCTTCCGGGGTTAAAGGATCCAAAACGGTTCCCAAAACAAAATGTTCACCGTTCTGGCGATAACAATAAAAAATATCTTCATCCAGGCCATCTATGGTTTCGGGATAAAGGCCGTTATCTACTTTATAAGCCTTAACAGAAGCTTTCAAATTATCAATCGCTTCAATTCTCAATTGCTCGTCCGTCTTTACCGGTTCAACGGGCTCCACCACTTCAGCAAATGGTTCTTCTACAACAGGCGGCTCTGTTTCGCCTGCCGGCACAATCGGCAACTGTTCTGTTTTGAAAAAATTCATCATATCATCAAAATAGTAATATCCGGCCACGCCCGCCCCCAAAAAGATAAGTATTATTATTGCAAGCACGATGCCAAAAGGCAGCCGTTTTGGCGACTCTATTTGTTTCATCCTGCTCTGCATGTCCGGCCGCTGAAAAGACATTGTCGGTATCGGCGGGGTGGCTGGTTCCGGCGGCCGCGGCAATGGAGGCGTGGGCCGTGAAGCAGATCCCTGGTTACCGGAAACATTTGAAGAAAGAAATTCATTCTTGCTCTTCAATTTTTCAAAAGCTTTATTTATCTGCTCCTCAACGACCCCCTGCGCTCTTAATTTATTTCTAATCTGCTCTTCTGTTTCTCCTTTCTGAAGAGCGCTTTCTATGTATCTTAAAGAAAGTGGAATATCCATAATATTAAAAATTATTAATGCTAAACACCTTTTTATTTTAGCAAAAAGTCAAGAAAAATAAAACAATGCCGGATCGTCTAATGGTAGGACACATCCCTTTGGAGGATGGCATCTAGGTTCGAATCCTAGTCCCCCA
>PEZL01000039.1:0-5427 GCA_002774055.1 Candidatus Tagabacteria bacterium CG09_land_8_20_14_0_10_41_14
CAATGGGGTGGGAGCGTTTCCGCAATTCCTCTCACAAGAGGAAGGCAAAACAGATAAAAAATTAAAAAAGGTCTTTTAGACGAAGGCTTTTTTATTTGATTGACTTTTGGGCGCGACAAGGTATTATGAAAGCATGAAGAATAAATTATCTTTTTATCAAATTGTCGTGGAACCTTGCGAGGAAGGCGGTTTTTTTGCCACCTGCCCTCTTTTACAAGGTTGTCATGCGGAGGGAGAAACTTTTGGGGAAGCAATTGATAATATAAAAGATGTAATACAGGCACATTTAGATGTTCGCCAAGAAAATGGTGAAATTATTCCCAGTATTGAATTTAAATCTTTTCCTAAGATTAATTTTCAGGTTCTTGTTCCTGTTCGTTAAGACTTTATGTCTAGGAGATTTCCTGTTTTAAGATATCGGGATGTGGTGAAGGTGGCCAAAAAACTTGGCTTTTATTTTTGCCGTCAGGCAAAGGGCAGTCATGAAATTTGGAGAAGAGACGAAGATGGCCGTCAAACCACAATTCCCAAAAGCAGAAAAATCATTAAAAGGAGAACTGTAAAGGCGATTTTGGAAGATTTTCAGATTACTATTGATAAAGTTAGAAAACTTTTGAAAAAATAATGTTATGCTTTCGTATACAGACTTAAAACCGGGGACAAAATTTGTTTTTACAAGATTATAAAATGACTCACACTGATAGCTAAAGGTATTGTTAAGTCATTACTTGTTGGAATAAAGAATAGACCACCAAAGTTGATTAGTTCTTATAAATTAGTTGATTAGTTCTTATAAATTTGTATATAATGAATTCATGGAATTTTTTGCGATTTTTAGCGGAATCTTAGCGTTAGCTTTTGCCCTTTATCTTATAAGGGAAATTCTTAAATTCAGTCAGGGCTCTGAGAAGATGAAAGAAATTGGAAGATATATTCATGCGGGAGCAGTAGCTTTTCTTAAAAGAGAAGTTAGGGCCATGGTGCCGATTTTAGGTATTATTGCAATCCTTTTGGGTTTTTTCATCAGTTTTAAAGAAGCTTTTACTTTTTTGATTGGAGTGATGCTTTCTTTGCTTGCCGGCTATATTGGTATGCAGATATCCACAAGGGCTAATGTGCGCAGCGCACAGGCGGCTTCAGAGAGCCTTGCTAAAACTTTTAAAGTTGCTTTTTCAGGCGGCACCGTAATGGGTATGACCGTAGTTGGCTTGGGCCTTTTGGGCTTGGTTGGAATTTATCTGCTTTTTGATGATCCGGAATTGCTGATTGGTTATGCTTTCGGTTCTTCCTTAACTGCTCTTTTCCTAAGAGTTGGGGGCGGTATTTATACCAAAAGCGCTGATGTGGGCGCGGATTTGGTAGGTAAGGTTGAAAGCGGTATTCCTGAAGATGATCCCCGGAATCCCGCGGTTATCGCGGACGCCGTGGGAGATAATGTGGGTGATATTGCCGGAATGGGCTCGGACCTTTTTGAATCTTATGTTTCGGCAATAATCGCCACCATTGTTCTAGGTATCGCAGCCGGAATTCATAACGGTGTTGCCTTGCCTCTGGCTTTGGCTTCGGCCGGCATCATCTGTTCAATTGTCGGTTCCTTTTTTGTAAAAGTTTCAAAAAAAACCGCTCAACAGAATTTTTCCGAGCAAACCGAGGAAGTCAGTAAGGCAATGAACCGGGGAGTTATTATTGCGAATCTTTTGATGGTAGGCGCGGCTTTCTTTTTAGTAAGGCGGCTCTGTGCTTCTTTGGATTTATTTTGGGCCGTGGCAGCAGGGTTGGTGGCCGGTTTTCTGATTGGCAAGGCTACGGAATTTTATACTTCTCATAAATACAAACCGGTTTTGAATATAGCAAGGTCTTCAGAAACCGGAGCTTCTACGAACATTATTGAAGGCTTGTCTCAAGGAATGATAAGCACTATTGTTCCGGTGGTGAGCGTAGCCGCAGCAATTGTTATTGCGTATTATTTTGGCGGGCTTTACGGCATTGCCATATCTTCGGTTGGCATTTTGGTGGTTTTGGGATTAAATCTTTCCATTGATTCTTATGGACCGATCGTTGATAATGCCGCCGGTATTGCAGAAATGAGCGGTATGCCCAAGGAAGTACGTTTCAGGGCCGATGCGTTGGATTCGGTTGGCAACACCACCGCTGCTATTGGCAAGGGTTTTGCCATCGGCTCTGCCGCTCTTGCTTCACTGGCCTGGTTGGTTGTTTTTTTTGAAAAAGCAGATTTACATAATGTTGTTCTTTTGGATCCAAAAGTTATTGCCGGATTATTTATAGGAGCACTTTTGCCGTTTGTTTTTTCGGCGTTTGCCTTGAAGGCAGTTGGAAGAGGGGGTTTTGAGATTATTAAAGAAGTTCGACGCCAGTTTGAAGAGATTCCCGGATTAAGAGAAGGAAGGGCTAATCCGGATTATGAGAAATGTGTGGATATTACTACTAAACGTGCCATCAAAGAAATGTTGGTGCCGGGATTGATTGTAATTTTAACTCCGGTTTTTGCAGGATTTGTGTTGGGACTCGTCGGCTTAGGGGCTTTATTGACCGGTGCCTTGGTTTGCGGATTTTTACTGGCAGTTATGATGGCTAACGCCGGCGGGGCATGGGATAATGCCAAGAAATATATTGAGTCGGGTTATCTTGGGGGTAAGGGTTCTTTGGCGCACAAAGCGGCAATAGTTGGCGACACGGTGGGTGATCCCTTCAAAGATACCGCGGGTCCGTCTTTAAACATATTAATTAAACTTATCGGTAAAGTCGCTCTTGTTTCTGTTCCTTTTTTGGTAATGTTTTTATAAACTAAACGAAATGCGTATTCGTTTGCGGTAGCGGAACTGGCATTTGCGAAAAATTGGAAAACGTGTTAATTTTTGGACTATGTTAGAAATCAAAAAACTTCCGAAATCGGAAGTTGAAATAACCGGTGAGATGCCGGCTGATGAGTTTGCCAAGTTTTGGCAAAAGGCCGTGGCAGAGTTGTCAGAGGATATAAAATTTCCCGGATTTCGGCCCGGACATATTCCGGAAAAGATTTTGACAGAAAGGGTGGGAGAAGGAGCGGTTTTGGAGAAGGCGGCCGAACTGGCTTTGCAAAACGTTTACCCCGGAATTTTACAAGAAAAGAAAATTGAAGCCATTGGCATGCCGCGCGCTTCTGTTACCAAAATCGCCAAAGGAGAAGTTTTGGGTTATAAATTTACCACCGCGGTTTTGCCGGAGATAATCCTGCCGGAGGATTATAAAAAAATCACCCAAGAGGTTTTAAACAAAAAAGAAGAAATAAAAGTAGATGAAAAAGAAGTAGAACAGCAGATTGATTATATAAAACAGGTGCGTGAAAAAAATCCCGATAATAAAAATTTACCTGAAATCAGCGATGAACTGAAGAATGATATAAGGAGAAGAATCAAGAGCGAAAAAGAACTCCGGCAGAAAGAAAAACAGCGTCTTGAATCTTTGGACGCGGTTCTTAAAAAAAGCGAATTTGAAATACCCGATATTTTATTGGAGTCGGAAAAAAACAAAATGCTTTCGGAAACAAAGGCCGGCATAGCGGACATGGGCCTTAAGTGGGAGGATTATCTTAAGCATATAAAAAAAGAGGAAAAGGAGGTTTGGGAAGGATGGAGCGAAGACGCTAAAAAAAGGGTAAATTACGGGCTTTTATTGAGGCGTTTGGCAAAGGTTTTGGATATTGGGGTGACAGATAAGGAAATTGAAGACGAGATAAGCAAAATACCACAGAAAGAAGGAGTTGACAAAGAGCGGTTAAGGGATTATATTTACGGTGTGATTAGAAACAACAAGATTTTCAAATTTCTTGAAGAAATTTGAAAACTTGGTTATTGAGAATTGAAAATTTATTTATTTTATACTATGTTAATACCAACAGTTATTGAAAAATCACAATTTGGGGAGCGGGCCTACGATATTTATTCTCGTCTTTTAAAAGAGAGGATTGTTTTTGTCGGCGGGCCGATTACCGATTCGTTGGCCAATATTATTATTGCCCAGCTTTTATTTTTGGAATCTCAGGATTCCAAAAAAGATATTTCTTTATATATTAATTCTCCCGGAGGTTCTGTTACTGCCACTTTGGCGATTTATGACACGATGAATTATATTAAGCCGGATGTTTCCACGATTTGCGTGGGTATGGCTGCCTCCGGCGGCGCCGTGCTTTTGGCCGGCGGCAAGAAAGATAAGAGATTTTCTTTAACCAATTCAGAAATAATGATTCACCAGGTGATGGGCGGCGCAGAGGGACAGGCAACCGATATTGAAATAGAAGCCCGTCATATTTTAAGAATTAAACAGAAGCTGAATGAGATTTTGTCAAAACATACAGGAAAACCGTTAAATCAAATTGAAAAAGATACCGACCGTAATTTTTTTATGAGCACCGAAGAGGCCAAAAAATACGGCCTTATAGATTCAATAATTAAGTAAAAATTAGTCGTCTTCTTTTTTATTTCTTCTGAGGAAGGCCGGGATTGCTTCCCAGTCTTTTGATTTATCTTTTTTGTCGTCGTGTTTGTTGTCGTTGTTATTCTTATCTTTTTCTTTTTCGTTTTCGGTGTTTATGCCTTGAAAAAGGTTGTGGGTTTTTGTGTTTTGAATTTCTTCGGGGAAACCGGAGGCCACAACTGTTATTTTTATTTCATTTTTTTTCAATCTGTCGTCGTAGAAAGCGCCGAATATTATTTTGGCGTATTCATCTACCGATGCGGTGATTATTTTGGCCGCCTCTTGGACTTCTACCATTGTCATATCCTGTCCGCCGGCAATGGCAAAAAGAATGCCCTTTGCTCCGTCAATGGAGGTGTCCAGAAGAGGAGAGTTTATGGCCAGTTTAGCCGCTTCTTCCGCGCGTTTTTCTCCTTGGCTGCTGCCAGTACCCATGAGGGCCGAGCCGGCTTCTTTCATGACGGCTTTTACGTCGGCAAAGTCTACGTTTATGATGCCCGGGAGGGTTATGAGGTCGGAGATGCCTTCTACTGCCTGTCTTAGTACTTCATCACACATGGCAAAAGCCGAGGCAAAAGTTGTTTCTTTTTGTATTACGCCAAAAAGCCGGTCGTTGGGAATTACAATCATGGCGTCCACGGCTTCTTTTAATTCCTGGAGACCTTCTTCGGCTATTCTTGCTCTTTGCGCGCCTTCAAAGGAGAACGGTTTGGTTACCACAGCTACAGTTAGAGCGCCTTGTTCTTTGGCTGTTTTGGCGATTATGGGTAAGGCGCCTGTGCCGGTCCCTCCGCCGAATCCGGCCGTGAGAAAAACCATGTCAGCGCCTTTTATGGCTTCTTGTATTTCTTCTTTTGTTTCTTCGGCGGCCTGTCTGCCGATTTCCGGATTCATCCCGGCGCCAAGTCCCCGCGTGAGATTTTTACCGATGTGAATTTTTCTCGGGGATGTATT
>PEZL01000039.1:5436-13754 GCA_002774055.1 Candidatus Tagabacteria bacterium CG09_land_8_20_14_0_10_41_14
ATTTTGCGCGTCGGTATTTACGGAGATAAAATCCACGCTTTTCACTTTGCAGCGTATCATATGGTCTATCGTGTTTAAACCGGAGCCGCCCACGCCGATTACCTTTATTCTTGCGAATGCTTCCACTTCTGGTTTTACTCGTGTCATTATCTACAAAATTAGAAAAAAGCCGTCAAATTGTCAACCCCGTTAGAAGTCCCCAACAATATTTTGTTTTAGTCAACAAAAAGAGCCGCTAGGCGGCTTTGCAAAATAAGGTTATAAAATTTTTGACTTGGCCGAACTTCTAATGGGGTCAACGGCTTTTTTAATAGACTAAACTTTGCAATTAAAGTCAACTTTTTCTTAAACTTAAATACCAGTCAAGGATTGAATTGTCAAGACGACAACGGTTGTCAATTTGATTTGTGATTATAGAAAATGTGCGGAGTTCAATTCCGAACAGTTTCTTTGACAACTTCTATAAATTCTTTAAAATACGGCCCGCTTCTTTTAATAAAATCCTCAATGCGATTCCATCGGATATCCAGATATTCATGAGCAAGAATATTGCGCAGTTCTGACCATTTTGCTAATTCTTTTCCTAGATTTTCGGAAAAGTCGGGCAAGCTTCCAATGGCCCGAAGAATCTCTCTGTAACTAGAAGGAATTGGCCGCTTTTCGCTTGCCAAAATAGTTTTGGCAATATCAATTATAGTATTCATTAAATTTTCAATCCATCGTTCTGTTTGTCTTCTTTTCATGCTATCTTTTTCATATTCCAGCCGGGTAAGGCCTCGAAATTTATCAGCGTCCCTTAATTCAGAATCAAGAAAAATCAGTCGTTTATTGAGAATATCTTTGTCCTCCTCGCTTAAAGAGGATGACCGCCAATAAATTTCTGCGTATTCTTTTGCGGTCTGACGATAGTCTTCTGCTTCTCGGCTTGCAATCAGCATAAATTCAAGATAAATCTTTTTGTCTTTTATTACCAAGGGCACGCCCTTTATTGCTAAAGAAGCAATGCTTGCCGCTGCGCGGTTAAGTACAATAAGGTCAACATTGTCAGTTTCTAAAATTTTAATTAAATCTCCCCAGACGTTATTTTCTTCTGGATAATCGCGATTACTCTCCCGTTCTACAATATTTGAAAGCGGCTTAAAATATACAGCGATATCCCAGTCAGAAATTTTAACCGCGCTATTTTTTGCCCGGGAACCAAAGACAAAGGCCATTGAGACATCGTTTCTTCTCGCAAAATAATCTTTCAAGGCTTTAATTTTTTCTTCTGATTGAGCCATATCGAATTTGTATGTCTTGGTTATATCAATCGTTGTTTTTATTTTCCTGGTTCATATTTTTAAGGCAGGAAATTTTTGAAGATTTTTGATATGCCGTTTTTTATTTTTGAACCAAAACCAAAGGCGGATGGCGGACTTCCTTCATTAAGCCCGATAAGGCACAGTCCCAGCGCGACAGACCACGTAGGATTTTCCGTCGTTTCTTTGGAGTAACCCGGGAATTTGGGTTGGACCAGTTGGACGGGCAATTGCAGCGTCTTTCTTGCTATCTCATCTATTCCCTTGAGATTGGTGCCGCCTCCGGTAAGAATAACGCCGGCCGGCAGAAGTTTGGAGCGTTTTATTTTGTTTAAATGCCTGTCTACTAATTCAAAAATGTCGTTAAGCCGCGGTTCAATAATACTGCTTAGTTTTCTTTTTATGGAAACGTCCGAGCCATATGAAATTTTTAATTCTTCGGCTTCCGGCAGCACTATTTGCAGGCCGCTGGCTATATCGTATGTTATATGGTGGGAGCCGATGGGGAAAACTTCCACCGAAATAGGGGAACCCTCTTCAAAGGCGATAATTGAAGACGTATCTCCGCCAACGTTTATTAACATACAGCCTACTTCTTTTTCTTTTTCGCTTGTTAGGATTTGGCTCATGGCCCAACAATCCGCCGCTACATCTTCCACTTCAATGCCGGCCAGGTCCATACTTTTTATGAGGCTGTTTATGTGTTTGGAGAGCGCTGTTATAAACAGCGTGTCTACTTCTAATTTTTCGCCCCGCATACCGATTGGGTTTCCGATTATTTCTTCTCCGTCTAGGGCGTAAGAAATAGGGAAAACATGCAGGATGTCTCTGTTTAATAAGTAGGAAGAGGAGTCGCGATTAAGCTGAGTTTCACCTTGCTTTAACGCTCTTTTTATATCATTCTCGCTGATTTCGTGGTCGGCTCTTGAAACCATCACCGAGCCTTTTGACCTCGCGCCTTCAACGTCCGTGCTTCCTATGGAAATAAAGGCCTTATGCGGTTTGATGTCGCTGGTTTCGTACGCTTTTTTGACGGAATTTTTTATGGCGCTTGCTACGTCATGAGCATTTATCACGCAACCCCGTCGGACACCATGAGAAGGGCTGATCCCTGTTCCTAAAATGTAAGGCATTGCTTCGTCTTTCCTGCGTTCCGCGATGATGGTTTTAACGGTGGCGGTGCCCACATCTATTGCCATTACAACTTCACGTTTCATCCCGTTAGTGATAGGAAATGTTTTAACATTTCCGTAAATTATTTAATAAATTTTGAATAAATCTCATTTTTCTTTTTTAACCCGTTGTAAAATCTTAAGACTCGGATCACTAACGGGATTCATGTAGTTTATTATAATATAATTGTTCTAATTTTTCCATTTTTTCTCCGTGTTTTAACCCCTTCAGATGCAGCAGGCCGTGAATAAATAAAAAGGCAAGTCGTTCTTTTTTTTGTCTTATGTCAATATATATTTCGCCTTCGTCTTTGGAATAGGGAAAAGACAGCACCTCGATTTTTTTGTCTTTTTTGCGGTATTTTTTGTTTAAGTTTTTTAATCTTTTTTCACCGCTTAATATTATGCCCAACTCATATTTTTTTCCCAGTATTTTTTCTTTGATTTTTTTCCAAGGTATTTTGGGTGTTGTTTGTTTAGTTAAATTGACGATGTTCATTGAGTCATTAATGCTCTCGTGATTTTATGAAATGCTTAACTGCCTCGCTCACTTTTTTGCCATCTGCCCGGCCTTTTGTTTTTGCCATTACTTCTTTCATTATTTTCCCGAAATCGGTTTCACCGCTCATTTCCGTCACGGTTTCTTTTGCCAGTTTTTTTATTTCTTCGTTGCTTAATTGTTCGGGTAGATATGTTTCAAGAATAGAAAGTTCTTCTTCCTCTTCTTTTGCGGCTTCTTTTCTCCCCGCTTTTTCATAGGCCTCTATTGCTTCGTGTCTTTTTTTGGCTTCCGCTTTTATAATGCGTTCTATTTCTTCCTGTTTCAGCCCTTCTTCTTTCTTTCCGAATTGGATTTCCGCGTTAATTATGGAAGCTAATAGTAATTTGAGCGTGCTCACTTTTTTTTGCTCTCTTTTCTTGAGAGATTCTTTGAGTTCGTTTTGTATTTTTTCTTTTAGGTCCATCCCCATATCCTTTATTCTTGCGGTTTTTTATCTATTTTTCCCATCTTGTAGAGTTTTTTCATTTTTTCCAGCCGTCCAATTTTTTTAAGGACTGCTGCTTTTTTTTTGACTTTTGATTTTCTCCTAGTTTTTACCCGAGATTTTTTGAATTTCAAAAGCCGGCCTGATTGTTTCATTTGTCGGCTGAATCTTTTTAATAAACTTATATTTGTCTCTTGTTTTTTCTTTATTACTTTTACCATGTTATTTTTTCTATAAGCGGGGCGCCTCCCAAAAGATGAAGGTGAATATGTTCTATTTCCTGGCCGCCGTGTTCTTTTACCCTGAATAAGAGTTTATATCCTTTTTCGGAAATGTTCAAATCGCGCGCCAGTTTTTGGGCGGTTAAGATTATTTTGCCTGCCAATTTTTCGTCCGTTTCCTTAAGATCATCAATCGTCGGAATGTGGCGTTTGGGGATTATAAGAACATGTACCGGCGCGATTGGGTTTGCGTCTCTGAAGGCTATGACGTCGGCATCTTCGTAAAGTATTTCGGTGTTGATTTCTTTTTGCGCGATTTTGCAAAAGATACAGTTCATTTTATTTTCTTCTTTAAAAAATCTGCTAGTTTGGGAAGCGGGATGGTTTCTTGTGAGGCCGTGTTCATATCCCTAAGCAGTATTGTGTTTTCAAGAAATTCTTTTTGTCCCAATATTAAAGTGTATGGAGCCTTAATTTTGTTGGCTATCTTGAGTTGGCTTTTGAGACTGTCTTTGTTTAATGAGTGGCCTATGGAGATTTTGGCCTTTCTCAATGTTTCAATTATTAATAAACTTTTGCGTCTCGCGTCTTCTCCGAGTTGTATAAGAAAAACCTTTGGCGGTTTCTGATTTTCAGAAATTTTTTCTTTGTTGGGCATTATGGATAGCACCCTGTCCAATCCGAAGGCGGCCCCTGTGCCGGGAACAGATTTATCTCCCAAAAGTTTTGCCAAATCGTCATACCTTCCTCCTCCTCCGATTTCAAGGGGTTCGTTTTCTGTGTTTATTTCAAATACGGTGCGCGTGTAGTAATCCAATCCACGTACGAGATAATGGTCAAGGTAGTACGGTATTTCGGCCGCATCAAGTGTTTCCAGCAGGTTTTTGAAATGCGCGGTACATTCTTTGCAGAGATGATTGATTATTTGCGGCGCTTCCTGTTTCAGTTCAACGCATTTCTCATTTTTGCAGTCTAAAAGGCGCATGGGATTTGTTTTCAGTCTTTTACGGCAAGTTGGGCAGAGCGAATTTATTTTTTTGCGGTAATAAGCAATTAGCTCTTTTTTGTAAACCGGCCGGCATTCTTTACATCCGATTGAATTGATTCGTATTGAAAGATTTTTTAAGTTCGCGGCTTCCTCCAGAATTGCAAGCAGTGTTTTTATTACTGTGGCATCGGCTATGCTGTTTTCTTCTCCCAATATCTCAAGGTCAAATTGCTGGAATTCTCTGCTCCGTCCTTTTTGGGGTCTTTCGTGTCTGAAGCAGGAACCGTAGGAGTAAAACATCACCGGCTGCGGCGCGGTATGCATGCCGTATTCCAAGTAGGCCCTGACCAACGGCGCTGTTAGTTCAGGCCGCAGCGCCAATTTGTCTCCGCCCTTTGTTTTCAATTCATACATTTCTTTTTCAACTATGTCCGTATTTTCTCCGACCGCGGCGGTAAAAAGTTCTGTTTTTTCAAGATGAGGAGTTTGGACGGGTTTGAACCCGTAAAAAGAAGCGATTGTTTGCGCGCGTTCAATAATTTTTTGCCGTCTCAAGTATTCCATCGTTAAGATGTCGCGCATTCCTTTTGCTTTTTGAATAATTTCTTTTTTCGCCATTTTTAAAAATAAATAGACGCTTTGTTGGGAGGCCAAAGCCGCATCCAGGCTCGTCCAATAATTAAATCTTTTTGCAGGGGGCCCCATATCCGCGAGTCGGAACTTTGGCTGCGGTTATCTCCCATTACGTAATACTCGTCGTTGCCAAGCGTGACTGTCAGGTTGTCCATGGGTTTATTTTGGAGATAAGTTTCTTCTATGTCTACTCCTCCAGGGAATTCTTCATTGTATATGCGAATTTCCCCGTTATTTATTTCTATTGTTTCGTTGGGCATGCCTATTATTCTTTTTATAAAAAACTTTGAAGGGTTGTTCGGATAGCGGAAAATTATAATTTCTCCTCTTGCCGGTCCTCGGAAATGATAAGAAAATTCGTCCACAATTAGATATTCTCCGTTTTCAAAATTGGGCACCATGGAAGAACCGCTTACAATGAAGGGTTGGGCCACCCAAAGGCGTATGGGTATGATGATTATGGCGGCGATGGCGGTAAATTTTACAAATTCCCACAATGATTGCCTGAGGTTGCTGTTTCGTGTTGAGTTTTCTTGTTTTTTTGTTTTCATTGATTCTTATTATATATAGAAAAAAGAAAAAAATCAAGGTTTTGTACCGGTTGTTTCTTTTGTCAAAAATGATTAAAATAAATTCGTATGTATTATATCGTAGGGCTTGGTAACCCGGGGAAAGAATACGAAAATACGCGGCATAACACCGGCCGGATGTTTGTTGAATTTTTTTGCAAAAAACAAAAATTTGATGATTTTAAAATTGATAAAAAAACCTTGTCGCTAAAGACCGAAGGCAAGGCCGGCAAAGAAAAAATAACGTGTTTTTTGCCGGAAACCTTTATGAATAAATCCGGCTTGGCCCTGAAGAAAATTGTCACTTCAAAAAAGAGCGCAAAAAAATTAATTGTTGTTCACGATGATTTAGATTTGGCCTTGGCTAATTACAAAATTTCTTTTGGCAAGGGTTCGGCCGGCCACAAAGGAGTGGAGTCAGTCATGGCTGCGGTAAAGACCAAGGATTTTTACAGGATTAGAATCGGGATTTCTCCTGCCTGCGCAGGCAGGCCTGCCACGCCAAAGGGTAAACTTAAAAAACCCAAGGGTGAAAAAAAAGTTTTGGATTTTTTGATGGGAAAGTTTAAACCGAAAGAGATGGCTGTTTTGAAGACAATAATGGAAGAGGCGGGGAAAGACGTGGAGAAGATCATGGGTGCCTAATTTTATTCTTGCAAAGATAAAATTAGTCTTTCTTCGTCCGGTTCAAAAAGATTTATTTTGAAGTTGTAAGATTTTCCCAATTCCAGTTTACTTTTCATTTCTTCCTCAGATTCAAATTCGGAAATATGCGCCAATCCTGCAATGCCTTCCTCAATACTCACAAGCGTTCCGAATTTATTGAAGCGGATTACAACGCCGTTTACCGTTTGGTTTTGCTTGTATTTTTTCTTGGCGTCTGTCCACGGATTATTTTTAAGCGCTTTTATTGAAAGTGAAATTTTATCGTTTTTTATGCTGATTATTTGTGCCGGAACTTTGTCGCCGACTTTGAAAAGATTGGCCGGGTCTTCCACTAATCCCCAGTCTAACTCCGAAATGTGGGTCAATCCTTCCAGTCCGTCTTCTATTTTTACAAATACGCCAAAATCCACCACTCCGGTTATTTCTCCTTCTATAACATCACCTATTTTGTATTTTGAGAGCATGTCTTTTATCTCTTCGGCCTCGGTCTCTTTTTCAGAGAAAATTAATTTATCTTCTTTTTGGTCGACTCCGATTATTACCACGGATAAGTTTTGTCCGGTTAATTTCTTAAGTTCGTCCAGTATCTTGTCTTTATCTCCGCCTTCAACTCTTGGATAGTGGTTCGTTTTTAATTGCGAGGCGGGCAAAAATCCCTGCAATCCTTTCCAGTTAAAAATTAAACCTCCTTTGTTGGCGTCAATTACGGGCAGGGAAAAAACAGTTTGTTTTTTTTGCGCTTCTTCGGCCTCGCGCCATTTTATTTCCTGGCCGGCTTCTTTTAGCGAGAGTTCTATGTATCCGTCTTCGTTTTCGGGTTTTATTACTTTGGCCGTAACAATATCTCCGGGTTTGAGCGATTTTACAATATCTCGCGCGTTGTTGAACTCACGTCCGTAAATTATTCCCGTGCCAAAAGGTTTTATGTTTAGAAAAAGCCGTGAACCTTTTTGTTTCAAAACTTCTCCGTCAATTAGATCACCTTCTTTCGGCGGGTTTAGCGGCAAAGCCCTGAAAAGGAAATCCATAGAGGTTTCCTGCCATTTTACCGGTTTTTTTGCTACTGCCGTAATCATTGAATAAAAGTATATTATAATTCTTGTATTTTGCAAGTTTTTGTATAACCCCGCTCAATAATCGGACACCCGGGTGTCCGATTTAGGTACTCTTTATTTTTTACCCAAAATTGTTATAATTTAAACATGATAATCACTTATTACGGAGCCTACTGTTTTAAACTGCAATCGGGAGAGAATGTTTTGGCGCTAAATCCGCCTTCCAAAAAATCGTCTTTTAAAAGTCCGCGTTTTCAGGCCGATGTTGTTTTGGTGGGTCAAAAAGAAGAGGATTTTAATGGTTTTGAAAATATTTCAGTGAAGGGCAAAGAAGAAAATCCTTTTTTGATTGATGGAGCCGGTGAATACGAAATTGGCAAGGTGTTGATTGAAGGAGTGGCTTTTTCTTCGGTCGGCACTATATACATTATTGGTTTGGAGAATATGCGTCTTTGCCACTTGGGTTCTTTTGAGGAAAAAGAATTAAGGCCGGAAATTATGGAAAGCGCGGGAGAAATAGATGTTTTGTTTGTTTCGGTAAAGACTCCGATGAGGGTTGTTAATCAGATTTCTCCGAAAATTTTTATACCAATGTATAAAGACACGAAAGAACTGAATAATTTTTTAAAGAATGTTGATAAAGAAAAAAAGACGGCATTGGATAAGTTTAGTTTAAAGAAAAAAGACATCGCGGATAAGCAAGAGGAGTTGATAGTTCTAAATCCCATGA
>PEZL01000045.1 GCA_002774055.1 Candidatus Tagabacteria bacterium CG09_land_8_20_14_0_10_41_14
CTACTTGGAAGGACATGGAAAACAAAATAGCCCAGCTAACCGGGCATAATCCACCCAATCCTTGGGACCCTTATGACGCTTTTATGGCGTCTGCTTTGCTTTTGAAAGACAATGGAGCCGCCGCGGGCGGTCCCGTTGCAGAGAGAAAAGCGGCCTTGCGCTATTTTGCCGGCGACAATTGGAATAATCCGCGCTGGGCTTTTTACGGCGACCATGTGATGGAAATTGCCGAGAATTACCAGAAACAGATAGATATAATTAGTAACGAGTAACGAGTAACGAGGATAAATATATTACCCGTTACGGGTTACACGTTACGGGTTACGAAAGCCGACACAATTGGATTTAAATTCCCTCCCAATATCTTCTCTATATTATGCCAGGACTTGTTGACACGGTGGTCCGTGATTCTGTCCTGCATAAAATTGTAGGTTCGTATTTTTTCTGAACGGGCTTGGCTGCCGATTTGCTCTCTTCTTAACTCTGCCACAGAACCCACTTGGGCTTCTTCTTTCGCTCGCATGAGTTTGGCTTTCAAAATCCTAAGCGCTTCTTCTCTGTTTCTTTGCTGGCTTCTTTCCGATTCGCTTCGTACCACAAGACCGGTGGGTTTATGCAGAATTCGCACCGCCGTTTCAACTTTGTTTACGTTTTGGCCGCCCTTACCGCCGGAACGCGAGAAAGTTATTTCCAAATCTTCCGGTTTTATTTCCATTTCACTTTCGGGATAGACGGGCAAGATAGATACCGAGCTTGTGGACGTATGTATGCGCCCGGATTTTTCCGTGGCGGGCACGCGCTGCACTCTGTGAACCCCGGCTTCTTGTTTAAGTTTTTTATACGCTTCGGGCGATTTAATCTCCATAACGCCCGGCTCAATTATTTTAACTCCCCAGTTTTGAGACTGGGCGTATTTAAAATACATATTGAAAAGGTCGTCGCTAAAAATGGAGGCCTCAAGGCCTCCGGCACCGGCGCGGATTTCTATTATTATGGAATTTGGATTGTTATTCATTATTTCTTGGCTTTTGCCATTCTTTGTTTAAATTTCTCTACCCGGCCTGCGATGTCAATTATTTTTTCTTTTCCGGTATAGAAAGGATGGCAGTTAGCGCAAATTTCCACCTCCATTTCTTTTTTGGTGGAGCCAGTGGTAATGACGTTGCCGCACGCGCATTTAATCGTCGCCTTTTCGTGATATTGTGGATGTGCTTGTTTTTTCATGATGAATTGTTTAAACTGTTTTTATGACCGATACGGTTACAGATAATAAAAAAGATATCAAAAAGGAAGACAAAAAGCAAGCATTTCTGCGGGAGATTGAAGAAATGTATCGCGCCGGGGTTCATTTTGGTTATTCTCGTTCCTTGAAGCATTCCAAAATGCAGCCTTTTTTTTTGGGTTCCAAAAACGGCGCGGAGATTTTTCATTTAGAAAAAGTTTACCCGCTTTTTAATAATGCTTTGGATTTTGTGAAAGAATTAGGCGCAAAAAGAGCTAAAATTCTTTTCGTGGCCACTAAACCGGAGGCGACTGACATAATTGAAAAAGCGGGAAGAGATTTGAATATGTCTTATGTTACGGAGCGATGGCTGGGCGGCACCTTAACAAATTTTGAAATAATAAAAAAGAGAATTGATTTTTTCAGGGATTTGAAAGACAAGAAGTCCACTACGGATTTTTCCGGCATGACCAAAAAGGAAAAAGGGCGTCTTGAAAAGCAGTTATTAAAAATGGAGAGTCGTTTTGGCGGACTGGTCGCGTTGACAGAAATTCCGCGGGCTCTTGTCGTGGTGGATTCCAAGAAGGAAGAAATCGCGGTTGAAGAAGCGCGCGGCTTGAAAATTCCGATTATCGCGATTTTAAACAGCGACTGCGATCCCACTGCGGTTGATTATCCCATTCCGGCAAACGATACAGCAGTTTTAAGTATTGAATACCTGATTGATAAATTAGTGAAAGCGTATAAAGAGGGGATGAAGGGTACTAAAATAGAAAAATGATTTCAGCGGAAGCAATAAAAAATTTAAGGGACAAAACCGGTCTTTCCGTGATGCTTTGCAAGCGGGCGCTGGAAGAGAGCGGCGGTGAGCAGACAAAAGCCATGGGTTGGCTTAAAGAGCACGGCGCGGCCGTGGCGAAAAAAAAATCGGAAAGAAGCGTAAACGCCGGTCTGATAGAAGCGTACATACACAATAATGGCCAGGTGGGCGTACTTTTGGAACTTAGAACCGAAACGGATTTTGTGGCAAAAAATCCGGCCTTTAAGGAATTGGCCCATAATATCGCGATGCACATAGCGGCTGCTAACCCGCCGGACGTGAAAGCATTGCTAGGGCAAGAATATATCAAGAATCTTGATTTAACAATATCCGAATATATAAATGAAAACGTGCAAAAATTCGGTGAGAATATTGAAGTAGCCGGATTTGAAAGGTTTGAAATATGACAATTTTAATTGTAATTTGCGTTTTATCTTTTGCGGTCATCGTTTTTTTATCGGGCAGGCAAATTTATTTTGTAAAAGATTTGAGTATGGAAGAGTTGGAGACGAGCATAGAATCCGGCCGTCCGTTTTTTGATGATTTTGAGAAACGCCTGGCTCCCCTTTTCCCCTCTTTGTTTAATAAGACTCGTTTGTTTTTTTGTTCAAGAAAGGAGTTTGGTTTTTTAAGAAAACACTTTTGCCGTTTTTCAGATTATATGAATGGCCGCCATACCGTGGAGCGTAATGGCTGCAAGGGATACTGGCATGAGGTAAATGGTTCCAAGAATAACGGTTCTGGTGACAACGTTAATGAAAATATGCCGAGGTAGCTCAGTTGGTTAGAGCAACGGTTTTGTAAACCGTCGGTCGGGGGTTCGAATCCTCTCCTCGGCTCCGTATGTATGTTGTAAAGACTTCCGGTGTGGGGTATGATTATTTTATGTTTACGGAACAAGATATACAAAATTTATGACTATACGGATGCGACATACAAAATCTCACAGGAACAAGCGGCGTTCCCATCACGGATTGAAAGAAACCGCTTTGTCTGCCTGCGAAAAATGCGGAGAATTAAAGCTCTCTCATGTTGTTTGCGAAAACTGCGGCGCGTATAAGAAACGGTCTGTTTTGGACGTATTGAAAAAATTAACCAAGAAGCAGAAAAAACAGAAACAAAAAGAATTAAAAGAACAGGAGGGGGGCAGCCAGAAGGAAATGAGCATGGAGGAGTTATCTCAGAAATAATTTTCAATTATCAATGGTCAATTTACAATAAATTTTCAATGACCAAATTTTCAAACATTTGAAAATTAAAAAATTGATTATTCATTGAAAATTGTGAATTAAAAATTGATAATTAATTAAACATGGCTAATCGTCATTTATCAAGAAGTATAGCGATGCAGGTTCTCTTTGAGTGGGATTTTAATAATCACCATAATCACTCCGCTGTTCAAATAGACGATATAATAAATAGAAATTTGAGGGAATTTGCTCCCGGCGTTGAGGAGAAAAGTTTTGTTGGGGAATTGGTTAAGGGGGTTTTGAAAGAGCGGAAAAAACTTGATAATATCATAGAAAAAACCGCGCCCGAATGGCCATTGGGTCAGGTGGCTATTATAGACAGAAATGTTTTAAGGATCGGTCTTTATGAATTGATTTTTGGCAACCCCAAACAAGTTCCTCCAAGAGTCGCCATTAATGAAGCGATTGAATTGGCTAAAACTTTTGGCGGAGAAACCGCCGGTAAGTTTGTTAATGGTGTTTTGGGTACGGTGTATCGGGAGATGGGGGAGCCGGGAAAAGACGACAGGAAAAAGGAAATATCCTTGGAAGAATTGGGCGGAGCGGTCGTTTACAGAAAAAAAGGAGATGATGTTTTTCTTGCTTTTGTTCACGATGTTTTTGGCTACTGGACTCTTTCCAAGGGCCACCTGGAAAAAGGAGAGGACACAAAGGCGGGTACCGTAAGGGAGATAAAGGAAGAAATGGGTGTAAACATTGAAATTCAGGAGGAACTAGGCGTGAATGAATATGTGGCTTCGCATCCTGAAAAGGGTCAGGTTAGGAAAAAAGTCATTTATTTTTTGGCAAAAACTGAAGAAGAAAATTTAATACTGGGCGCAAGCGGCGGTTTAGATGATGCCAGGTGGTTTAAGCCGGATGAACTTGATGGGCTGAATATTTACGATGACTTGAAACCGATTATTGTGAAAGCGATTAAGTTGCTTAAATCATGAAGCATGAAGCGTGAAGCATGTTTCAGGAAATGTTATGTCAAAATTATCAGATTTAGAAACTAAACTGGGAATAAAATTTAATGACTCTAAATTACTGGAGGAAGCATTGACTCACCGTTCTTTTCTGAATGAAAGCCGCGAAAAGAAAATAAAACAGAACGAACGTCTAGAGTTTCTGGGTGACGCTGTTTTGGAATTAGCGGTAACGGAATTTCTTTTTGAAAAATTTCCCAAAAAACCGGAGGGTGAACTTACCGCTCTGCGCGCGGCTTTGGTCAATGCCAGAACGCTTTTTCTTGTGGCAGACAAATTAAATCTTGGAAATTATTTGCGGATGTCTAAAGGCGAGGCAAAAGAAAAGGGTAAGTCTAGGCAGGTAATTTTGGCTGACGCGGTTGAGGCTTTGATCGGCGCGATATATTTGGACAAAGGGACGAGACCGGCCGAAAAATTCATAAAGTATTACGTTTGCGAAATGATTGACGGTGTTTTGGAAAATAAAACATGGAGAGACGCGAAGAGTTTGTTTCAGGAGCGCAGCCAGGAGTTTACCGGCATTACGCCCACTTATGAAGTTTTGAGTGAAAGCGGGCCCGACCACAAAAAGCATTTTGCGGTTGGCGTTTATTTGGAAGACGAGTTGATGGCCAAGGGCGAGGGGTTTTCCAAACAGGAAGCGCAGGTGGAGGCGGCGGAGAAAGCGCTTAAGGTGAAAGGATGGGGGGAGTAAAATAAATTTACAATTATCAATTTTCAATTATCAATCAATGATTCAATTATCAATTCCATCGTCGTTCTGAAAATTTTAAAATTGAAAATTCATTGAAAATTGGTCATTGAAAATTGAAAATTTTTTAAATGTTATTAAAATCACTCAAAATCTCCGGGTTTAAATCATTCGCCAAGCCGGCGATTTTGAATTTTCCCAGGACTGTTTCCGCGATTGTGGGACCTAATGGTTCCGGCAAATCCAATGTCGCCGAAGCCATGGCCTGGGTTTTGGGGGAACAGTCAATGAAAAGTCTTCGCGGGAAAAAGGGCGAAGATTTAATTTTTAATGGTTCTGTGGGTTATCCAGCCATGAATAAGGCTTCGGTGTCTTTGACTTTTTTTGACAAGGAGAGCGGAGACGAGGTTACTCTTTCGCGGACGGTTTACAGGGATGGCCTTAATGAATATTTTATAAATGGCGCTCAAAGAAGGCTTAAAGATGTTGTGGATTTTTTGGCCCAAATAGGCATAGGCACCTTGAGGTATTATATTATATCCCAAGGAGAGGCCGACGGCATACTCCACGCCTCTTTGAAAGAAAGAAAGGAAATGATAGAAGACGCGCTTGGCCTGCGGATGTATCAGATTAAAAAAGAGGAAGGGGAAAGGAAACTTGAAAAAACAAAGGAGAATATAAAGCAGGTAGAATCTTTGCGCAGGGAAATACGGCCGCATCTGCGATTTTTGCAAAAACAAGCGGACAAGATTGAGGAAATCTTTGTTCTAAAGGAAACATTAAAAAATCTTTGTCAGTCGTATTTTTCAAAGATAGAATCAAAATTTGAAAAAGATACGGCGTCTTTGGCCGCGGAGAGGAGAGAAATTGAAAATCAAATAGAACAAAGAGAAAAAGCAGCAGTAGAGATTAAGGAAGACGTTGATAAACTTAAAAAAGATAAAAACAAAATAATTGAGGCTCGCCGGCGGGTGAACGAATTGGAGAGAGAAATGGGGCGTTACGAAGGGATTTTATCTCAGTTGAAAAATTCTTTCGCCGTTTCCGGGGAAACAAACAGATTTATAAATAATCTTGAAAGACAAATAGAACTTGCGCTTTCGGAAGAAAATCTCGTTAAGATAAAAATTCTTTTGAAAGAAATGAAAGAAAAAATCTCTGCCTTTTTTTCCAAAAAGCGTCTTGAAAAAAAAGAAAACGGGCAGGAGGAGCGATATCGGGAAATAGAAAAAAAATATAAAGAATTGCGCCGTTTGCTGGATGCCGCCAAGGCCGAGGAGGGAAAGTTTCAAAAAGAAAGTGAAGAAATGATTAAAATGGAAAGAAGGCTGGATGGCGCTGAATCCGACCTGGCTCGCGCGAGAAACGCGCTGCGTTCGTTTGGGGAAAAAGGACGGAATATTAAAGACTGGCATGATAGGGAGATGAGGGATTTGAAAGAAACCGAGGTTTTCGTGGGCGAAAAAATACCGATTAAGCCAACAGAAGTTCTTGGCGAGTCTTTTTTGGAAAAAGAAAGGCGTGAGATTGAGAAAATTAAAATCAAGATAGAAGAAAGCGGCGGTATGGGTGAGGAGGTTAAGAAAGAATATGAAGAGATAAAAAACAGGGACGAATTTCTCTCGTCTCAAATAGATGATTTGGAAAAAACGGCGGATTCTTTGAAAGACTTAATAAAACAATTGGAAGAAAAATTGCGCGATGATTTTAATGAGGGAATTGTAAAAATAAATAAGGAGTTTAAGAGATTTTTTGAGCTCATGTTTGATGGCGGCAGGGCTTGGTTGGTTGTAAAAAAAATTTCGCCTCAGCCAAGGGCCGGGGCGAAAATTAAGGCTGATGAAGATTTGGAGGAAGAAAACTCCGAAGTCAAAAAGGGAGAAGGTCTTGAGGTGGAAGTGCGTTTGCCCGGAAAAAAAGCCGGTTCGCTTAGCATGCTTTCCGGCGGCGAGCGGGCGCTCACTTCCATTGCCTTGCTCTTCGCGGTTTCCAGGGTAAATCCTCCGCCGTTTCTGATTTTGGATGAAACGGACGCGGCGCTTGACGAATCTAATTCGCGAAAATATTCAATGATGCTTAAAGACTTGAGCAAAAAAACTCAGTTGGTTTTGATAACGCATAATAGGGAAACCATGAGCGCGGCCGATGTGCTTTACGGTGTTACCATGGGTAGTGACGGAGTTTCCGGATTGCTGTCGGTAAAACTGGAAGAGGCCGAAGATTTAGTTGAACCGACATCGTAAGTCGGTTCGTTTGACTGATTTATTTTTATTGCTATAATAAAGTCCAATATGCTAAGGATAAGATTAAACAGAGTTGGCCGTAAGCATGACCCATCGTATAGGTTGGTGGTTACGGATTCAAGAAAAGCGCCGCAGGCGGGAGCCTATTTGGAAAACCTTGGTTTTTGCGATTTTCGTAAAGATAAATTTCAGTTGAAAGAAGAACGAATAAAATATTGGATATTTCAAGGGGCGCAGCTTTCCGATACGGTTCATAATGTTTTGGTTTCGGAAAAAATTATAGAAGGAAAGAAGAAAGACGTTTCAAGTAAGCGAAAGAGGAAGAAGAAGGCCGTTGAAGAAAAAAAAGAAGCGTCTGAAAAAGCGGCAGTCCTAGAAACAAAAACAAAAGCAGAAAAAACGTCGGAAATAAATGAAGAACCGATCGCTTGACGTAAAATTAATTTTGAGTATAATGTTACTAAGGTTTTATAAAGTCAGGTCGAAATTATATTTAACAGATAATGAAACACGATATCATGGCAGAGAAGTTCAAAGATCAGGAATTTCTGGAATATGTCGTTAAGGCATTGGTGGATAATCCTGATGACGTAAAGGTTGAAAGAAGGGTTGATGAGATGGGGGTTTTGCTCAATTTGAAAATAAACTCTCAGGACATGGGAAAAATCATTGGCCGAAACGGCAACACCGCCAAGTCAATCCGCAATCTTTTGAGGGTGGTTGGGTTGAAAAATCAGGCTCGCGTAAATCTTAAGATTGAAGAGCCGGAAGGCGGACGCGCTCCACGCAGAAGCGAAGACCGGAGCATGGACGAAGTCGTGGACGACCTTAAGTTGTAAAATTTTATAGATTTTTTAGAAAGCCGTCCTTGGTTTATCCGGGGGCGGCTTTCTGGTATTATTATAATGCGATGCCAATATGCGAATTTCATGCTAATTACGCGAATTGCGAATATTTGTAATTCGTAGACTAGCATAAGATTTGTAGATTTGCATAATATTTATGATTTTTCATATATTTACAATTTTTCCGGAAGTTTTTAAAGAATATTTTAATACGTCAATTATTGGGCGCGCCCAAAAAAAGAAATTAATAAAAATAAAAGTTTACGACATTAGAAAATTTGCGAAAGATAAACATAGAACTACTGATGACAGGCCTTTTGGCGGTGGCGCCGGAATGGTTTTAAAAATTGAACCAATTATTAAAGCAGTTAGTTCAATTTTAAATTCGAAATTCGAAATTCGAAATTCGAAATTTATCATCCTGTCTCCTGCCGGCAAAAAGTTTGATCAAAAGATGGCAAAAAGTTACGCAAATAAATATGAAAATATTATATTGCTATGCGGTCATTATGAAGGTATAGATGAACGAATCAAAAAAATTGTTTCGGATTTCGGATTTCGGATTTCGGATTTGTCTATTGGTCCTTATATTCTAACCGGCGGAGAATTGCCAGCCGCGGTGGTGGTGGATACGATATCGCGCCATATCCCCGGTGTTTTGGGTAAAGAGGAATCGCTGGAAGAAATAAAAGGTTCTTATCCGGTTTACACTCGCCCTGAGATTTTTGAGTATAAGGGTAAAAAATATCGCGCGCCCCGGATTTTATTGTCGGGAGACCATAAAAAAATAGAAGCCTGGAGAAAATCTCATTCAAAATCCACGTTTGTATGAGCTGGTTACTTTTATCAATCGTTGCTTATTTTTTAACCGCCATTGTGACAGTGGTGGATAAGTTTCTTCTGGAACAAAGGTTGAGAAATCCTTTGGTTTTTACTCTTTATGTGGGTATTTTGAATTCTTTGGCTTTTTTGTTGTGGCCTTTCGATTTTTCTTTTTTGGATTTTAGGACTACTTTTTTGGCTTTTACCGCCGGCGTAACTTTTTTGGCCGCGATTTTTTTCTTTTATTCGGCTGTGAAGAAGGGAGAAATTTCAAGAGTAGTCGCTTTTGTTGGCGGCGTTTCCCCTATTTTTCTTTTTGGTCTATCCCACCTTTTTTTGTCGGAGCGGCTGCCGGTTTTTTGGCTGGCAAGCTTTTTTTTATTAGTATTGGGAGGTTTGATTTTGGCTTTTGAAAGAAGCGGCGTGAACTTTTTTTATTCTTTTTTTGCTTCCCTTTTTTTTGCGGTAACCTTTTTTTGCACCAAGATGGTTTTTACGGGAACCACTTTTATAAACGGATTTGTTTGGATTAGGGCGGGAACGGTGTTTGCGGCTGTTTTAATTTTTTTCTTTTTTCTCTTGAGAAAATTCAGATTCGGGGGTTATGTAAAAATTCCGAAAGAAACTCTTTTTCTTTTTGCGGGGAACAAGGCGCTCGGAGCTTTGTCTTTCGGTGTTTTGAACTACGCCATTATGCTGGGGCCGGTGGCTTTGATTAACGCGCTGCAGGGGACGGAGTATGTTTTTATTTTTTTAATCGTTTTGTTTTTTACTTATTTCCGTCCGGATTTCGTGCGGGAGTCTTTTACTTTTGAGAAATCGGCGCAGAAAATTTTGGGAATTATTTTGGTATCAGCCGGAGCCTTTGTTTTGTTCTTTTTTTAAATCCCGTTAGTGACAACAAACCATGATTTATCTATATCCAAAATTGGCATTAATAATTAATAATCAGGAGTCATCTAGACGGCCGAGTTACGGTCATCTAAAGATGACCTGTCGCTAACGGGATGAAATTAAAAAAAATATTGCTGATTTCCGCTGTTTTTATAGCCATTGTTTTTACGGGGTCGTTTTTTTTGCTGAAAAGAGTTCCTGTTGCGGAGGTAAAAAGCTTCGGCGTAACTTTTTCAAAAATTCAGGCGGAGCGGTTGGGCTTGGATTGGCAAGAGGCCTATCTCGCGATATTGAATGATTTGGAAATTAAAAAAATAAGAATACCTGTTTATTGGCAGGAGGTGGAAGCTCAAAAAGACGCGTTTAACTTTGTTTCAATTGATTGGATGGTGGAGAAGGCGGAAGAACATGAGGCGGAAATTATTTTGGCTGTTGGCAGAAAATTGCCCAGGTGGCCGGAATGTCATGAACCCGAATGGGTTCAATCTCAAAATGCAAATCTTAAATCTCAAAAATTATTAGATTACATCAAAAAAACTATTGAACGATACGATACTCACCCGGCGGTGTGGGCTTGGCAGGTGGAAAATGAGCCGTTTTTGAGGTTTGGCGAATGTCCGCATTCCGAAATTAAAAAAAATTTAGATGAAGAAATCGCGCTCGTCCGGTTTTTGTCGGATAAGCCGATTATAATTACCGACGGCGGGGAATTTGGCGATTGGTTCAGGGCGTATAAGCGGGCGGATATTTTTGGCTCAACGATGTACAGGCATGTTTACGGCGAGTGGTTTGGAGAGATTACTTATCCGATACCTTCTTTTTTCTTTCGGCTGAAACACGGGCTGGTGGAATTGTTTTATGATAAAAAACCATCTTTGGTTATTGAACTTCAGGCAGAGCCGTGGGGTGATAAGCCGATAGAAGAAACGGACATAGACGAGCAGTTGCGGCTTTTTGGCCCGGAGAGATTTGGCGAAATGATGGAATATATCAAAGGAACTGGATTTGACACGTTTTATCTCTGGGGCGCGGAGTGGTGGTATTTGTTAAAAGAAAAAGGGCATCCCGAAATGTGGGAATTGGTTAAGGATATGATAAAATAAGAATATGGAATATAGATTTCCAAAAGATTTTTTGTGGGGCGCGGCAACGAGCAGTTATCAAGTTGAGGGTAATAATTATAACGATTGGGTTGAGTGGGAGCATGTGAATAGCGCTCGCTTAGCCGCTGAAGCGGCTAAGCGTCATGCAAACGCGCACATGCGAATTCCAGAATATATCTTAAATAATTATCCAAATCCCTTACAGCCGGAAAACTATATTTCGGGGCGGGTCTGCGACCATTACAACAGATTTAAAGAAGATTTTGATATTGCCAAACAGATTGGTCACAACGCGCACCGTTTTTCAATTGAATGGAGCCGTGTTGAACCCGAAGAGGGTAAATTTGATGAAAAAGAAATAGAGCATTACCAACAAGTAATTGCCGCGCTCTGCGAGCGCGGCCTTGAGCCGTTTGTTACTCTTTGGCACTGGACCGTGCCGATTTGGTTTCGCGACAAAGGCGGCTGGCTAAACAAAGACGCGCCCAAATATTTTGAACGTTATGTGACGATAATCTCACGATCGTTGAATTATCGTCATATTAAATTTTGGATAACGATAAATGAACCGAATGTTTTTGCCTCCAATTCTTTTTTGAAAGGGGTTTGGCCGCCGCGATATAAAAATATTTTTAAGTACTTTAAAGTTCTAAAAAATTTAGCCAAAGCGCACAAAAAATCATACGAAATTATAAAAAAAGAAAATCCAACCGCTCAAGTCGGAATTTCTAAAAATAATATTTATTTTGAAAACATCCCCTTCGCCGATTATTTTTGGAATAAATATTTTTTAAATAAAATTAAAAGTCAGCAAGATTTTATCGGATTGAATTATTATTTTCATTCTCGTTTGTTTGGAAACAGAAATGAAGATGTAACGGACATGGGATGGGAAATTTATCCGGAAGGAATTTATTATGTTTTGAGGGGTTTGAAGAAATATAATTTGCCTATTTATGTTACGGAGAACGGTTTGGCAGATATTAAAGACGAAAAGCGCGGAAAATTTATAAAAGACCATTTGAAATGGATTCATAAAGTAATTTCTGAGAGCGTTGACGTGCGAGGATATTTATACTGGTCGCTTTTGGACAATTTTGAGTGGGACAAAGGTTTTTGGCCGAGGTTTGGTTTGGTGGAAATTGATTACGAAACATTGGAGCGTAAAATTCGGCCGAGTGCTTATGAATACGCAAAAATTTGTAAAAGTAATATACTGGAAATATGATAAGGCGTTTTTTGTTGCTGATTTTTTTGGCCGCGTTATTGTTCGCGGTTTCAGATGTTAATTTTTTTAAGTCTGGGTTTAATTTCGCGTCCGGTTTGTTTTCAAAAATCTTTGAAGAAAAGGTAACTCCTGAAAATTTGTTGAGCCGTTATGACGATGGAACGGTGCGGATTTTAATTGTGCCCGGGCATGATAATTTTTCAGTCGGCGCGGTGTATAAAAATATAAAGGAGACTGACTTGAATGTTGAATTGGCTTACGCAATTTTTGATTTTTTCAATAGTGATGATAAGTTTGGCGCTTTTATTACACGAGGTAAGAACGGAGATTATAATGATTGGTTTGTGGATTATTTTGACAGGGAAGAAGAAAATATTATTGTCTTTCGGGATTATCTAAAAACCATTACCTCTTTCGCGAAAGAAACAGACAGTTTTGAGGAAAGAAACGAGGTTTATCATAATCCTACGGCAGATAATGTTTCTTTAAAACTTTACGCCATAAACAAATTGGCCAATGATTACAATATAGATATTGTGCTTCATGTGCATTTTAATGATTATCCGAGGAGGCGGCATGGCGGGCAGGGTGAATATAGCGGTTTCGCCATTTATGTGCCGGAGAGCCAGCTGCCTAATTATATAGAGTAAGCGCGGCTTTGGCCGAATCGCTTGCGCGTCGTTTGGGAAAATATTTCGCCAAAAGCGATTTTCCGGATGAAGCCAATACTATTGTGGAAGACCAGCAATTGATTGCCGTGGGTTCTAATGCTTCAAGAAAAGGCGCTTCTCTTTTGTTTGAATATGGTTATATTTATGAATCGCAATTTGTAAATCCAGGCACTCGTTCTGTTATTATGAAAGAATTGGCCAGCCAAACCTATTGGGGCATTAAAGATTATTTTGTTCCAAATATATCGAAGTCTGGCTTCTATAACTTTACAACGTTATTGCCGTATGAGTGGAAGTTGCCGCTGAAAAAGGGAATGAACGGATTTAAGGATATTGTTCATTTGCAAGCGGCTCTTTTGAAAGAAGGATTATATCCGCCGGAAGGAAAAACTTTATCGGAGTGTCCTATAAACGGTAATTTTGGACCTTGCACAGAAACAGCAGTAAAAGCTTTTCAGGAACAATACGGAATTAGCTCTGTTGGTATGGTTGGTCCGCAAACACGCAGTAAGTTGAATGAATTGTACGGTATTGGGAGGTGACGCACCTTTGGCATATAGTGTTGCGAAGGTACTCATCTTGTACAAATAGTTGACGCGCGGCTGAATTGGAAAAAGAAGGAATTGGATGTGAAGTGCTCAATAATCATACAATTAAACCTATGGACGAAGAGACAATTATTAAGAGTGTCAAAAAAACAGGAGCGGTGGTAACAGTAGAAGAGCACCAGGTTATGGCTGGCATGGGTTCGGCCGTGGCAGAAGTTTTGGTTTCCGGCCTGCCTGCCGGCAGGCAGGTGCCGATGGAATTTGTCGGTGCTCAAGATAGATTTGGCGAATCAGGCGAACCGGAAGAATTGATAGAAAAATTTGGCATAGGTGTTTCGGATATCAAAGAGGCGGTGAAAAAAGTTTTGAAGAGAAAATAAAATGAT
>PEZL01000040.1 GCA_002774055.1 Candidatus Tagabacteria bacterium CG09_land_8_20_14_0_10_41_14
TACATAATTTGTGTAGCGAAAGTCGCCTTCGCGAACCCACTGACGGACTGCCTCACGCCGTAGGTCTGCTTCGGCGGACCGAAGGCGGTGTATATTGAAAATAGCTCGAACTGAATTCTTCCCTCGCCCGCCTGCGGCGGGCTCGGGTCGAGAGGGCGGAAAATTAGCGCGGCTTCGCCGCGAACATTAACGATTTCAACCTTTTCTTTGGCGGCAAATTCTTGTGGATTTCTACTTTAAGAATTTAAAAGAAGAAATGATTAAATCTCCTTCTTTGATGTCGCCTATATAATCAATTTTATAAATATATTGAGAGTTTAGGGTAAAAATTTGAACTGCTGGATCCGCTATAGCTCCTTCCCCTCTTGCTATATAATTACTTTTTATTGATGGATGATTATCAATGCTAAACTCTTTTATTTGGGCATCTGCTGTAGGAAAATTAAATGGCCAATTAGATACTCCGTACCATTTCATAATTTCGCCTTGCAAATTATCTTTACTGCTATTTCTACTCATATTTTCCGATATTCTAATTTCTACTCTAAAACTACCGTCATTCCTACCTATATCAATATCTAATAAAAATTTATCGCCGTAATTAAGATTGGGTTTGGTTTCGAAAACGTTATAATTTTTATTAGGATATTTCACCTCAAACCCATACCCATCATTCTTATACGTTTTCCAATCAGCGGTTTCGTCTTTTACTTCCGGGCAAGATGCGAATTCGCAATTGGGTAATGCTCTACTAACTTGCGTGCCGTCAGGACAGGTTTTTAAATCCTGTGGGCACGGACCAGGACCGATCGGGGTTGTTTCAACCAAATAATACCAAACGCCCCCAGCTAAACCTAAAACTCCAACAATAATTAAAATTATTACAATTGAAGAAATTCCTTTTTGGTTCATATTGAAGTATTTTGAAATTTGTTAATTAAAATTCTTCGACCTTTATGAAAAAATTTTCTTTTGCCCTTACAAAATATGGTTCGAGCCGATTTGTTTTTAGGTTCTTTGGCAGTTTGGAATGTTCGTGGCGGAGCCGCGCTAATTTTCCGCCCTCCCGACCCGAGCCCGCCGCAGGCGGGCGAGGACAGAATTCCGTTCGAGCTATTTTTAATATACACCGCCAGTTGGGAAAATGCAAGTTTGCAGAGGTTGCCTCGCGGCGGCAAAGCCGCCGCTCGGCTAGTTTTTGAAAGGGATTTTTTGGTGAAAAAGAAAAGAATTTATCAATGAAGGGCAAAAGAAATTTTTTAATCAATTTTAATCAAACAAAAACATGAAATACATAATTTACGCTAGGAAATCTACGGAAAGTGAGGAGCGACAAGTCTTAAGTATTGAGTCCCAAATTTCCGAATTGCGAGAATTTGCCGCCAAAGAAAAACTTGAAATTGTTGCTTCGCTTTGCGAAGCCCAAACTGCCAAAGAACCTGGGCGAATGAAATTCGCCGAAATGTTGTCATTTCTGGAATCAGGGAAAGCAGACGGGATTCTCTCTTGGAATCCGGATCGTCTCGCCCGAAATTCCATAGATGGAGGACAGATTATCTATCTCTTGGACACAGGAAAGATAAAGGATTTGAAGTTTCCAACTCACTGGTTTGAAAATACTCCACAAGGAAAATTCATGCTGAACATTGCCTTTGGGCAAAGCAAATACTATGTTGATAATCTTTCGGAAAATATTAAGCGTGGACATAGAGCAAAACTTCGTAAAGGAATATGGCCTAGCTTTGCCCCTCTTGGTTATGTGAACAATCACAAAACGAGAGATGTTGATATTGATTTAGAAAAAGCTCCGCTAGTCCGAAAAGGTTTTGAGCTTTACTCCACAGGTAAATACACCCTTAAACAAATAGCCAAAATTTGGAAAAATCTCGGACTGCGGAGCTACAAAGGCAATGTTCTGGCAGTTTCCTGCGTCCAGAGAATTTTGAAAAGCACTTTCTACTATGGAATCTTTGAATTCAAGGGCGAGACGTATCAAGGTTCGCACGAGCCGTTAATATCAAAGAAACTTTTTGATATATGTCAGGAAGTTATGAAAGATCGCGGACATATTATGACAAGAAAAGCGGAAAATTATTTTCCATTTCGCGGACTGCTAACTTGTGGCGAATGTAAATGTGCCATTACTGCTGAGACACAAAAGGGACATAACTATTATCGTTGCACCAAGAAACGCGAAATGTGTTCACAAAAATATGTTCGCGAAGAATTACTCACCGAACAAATAAAAAGTTTTCTTCAAAAAGTTTCTTTGCCGAGCCAAGACATGGAAAAGATTTTGCGCGAGTTAGACAAGGACGAGCAGAAAGCAAGAGAAGGTAGTAAGGTATTTGTGGAAAATCTAAAATCCGAGTTAGCCGAAGTTGAAACAAAATTGGACAAATTGCTTTCTGCCTATCTGGATGAAGTAATCACGTCAGAAGAATATGCCGCGCAAAAACAAAAAACGCTCGACCATAGAGTAGAGCTGAAAGAGAAAATTTACGAAATTGAGAACAAAGATGTGTCTTGGCTCGAACCGGCTCGTGCGTGGGTTAAATCCTTGAATCAAGCGGATAAACTGCTTTCCTCTGGAGATAAATCGGAAATGACAACATTTCTAAAACAAATCGGCTCGAACCATATTTTGATTGATAAATCCTTTTCCTTTTCGCCAAAAAAGCCCTTTCAAAAACTAGCCGAGCGGCGGCTTTGCCGCCGCGAGGCAACCTCTGCAAACTTGCATTTTCCCAACTGGCGGAGGGGATGAGATTCGAACTCACGAGGGCCTTTCAGCCCTAGCAGTTTTCAAGACTGCTTGGGACAACCGCTCCCTACCCCTCCATTATTTATCGTGCTTTATATTCTCCAGTTTCCGCAACTGACCAATCAAATTATCAAAAGCCAAATCAAACGCCTCAATTAAATTCTGGCTTTTCCCCTCCGCAGTTAAATCGTTTTTGGCTATTTTTAAGCCCAGCCTAACCAAAAAAATATTATGGCGCTGGTGATACTTTGCGTTTAAAACGAATTTTGCCAGCTCTAAATTTCCGCGCTGGAGCAGTTTAGTCAAACGAACAATTTTTTTATCTTTAAAATCTTTTTCCAGCCGTTCTTTGTCTATTTTACTGATTTTTTGAAAATAAAAACGTATGTTCATGAAACTTCGGCGAATGTCCGCTTTCGCTCGCCTTGTTGGCGGATTTCATCACGCCGAAGCCGAGCTTCAGCGAGACGAAGGCGGAACATCGTGGACAACGTTAGAACTATAATACAGCAAACAAATGATTATATTTATATCCCAGATTTGAGCCCGCAAGCTTAGTTTATCATATTTTACCCTACCCTGCCACTATTTCTTGAAATAAAAATTGCTCGGCGACAGGCTTTTTAGCCTAATCCTGAAGACTGAACGATGTTAGGATTTCTCAAGTTACGAACAGTGGTCTCCACAACTAAAGAGAATCCCAGCAATGATCCGGGATTCTCTTTGATTCCAGTGATGGAATTTTTCTACTGCTGTTCTTCTTCTTTTTCTTCTTTCTTTTCTTCTTCTTTCTTTTCTTCTTCGCCACCTGCTGGAGGAGTTTCCTCCTGCGATCTTAAAGGTTCTTTAATCATTTTTTTATTCGTTTTTAAGGTTAATTCCTGATGCGACCTTTGGTTATAATAAACGTTCCAGTTTTTTACTTTTCTTTAAAAAATAAAAAGGCTGAGATTGACTGGTCAATGAGCAGTTTGCGCCGCCCGCCTGTTTATTTGGCTTCTCAGCCCAATCCACTTCAAGATAGCTTAAATCTGGATTTGTGTCAATAGCAAAAGCCCGAGGCAACAACTCTCGGGCGGATATCAAAAAATCGCCATTTTGGCGACAAAAAGTTCTAACGTCCCACTTGTAGTGTTAAAATTTGAATTCAAAATTTCGTTTGCGGTGTATTCTTAAAATAACTCGAACCGAATTTCCTCGCCGCGCTCCGCGCGGCTCGGATACGGCGGGGCAAAAATGAGCGGCTTCGCCGCGAAAATTAACAATTTCAAGTTTTTCTTTGGCGGCAAATTCAATTATGAATTATTCAAACAACAAATCCAAATCAGATTTTTCCATCCCACTCTTGAAAAAATCTGTTCAGGAATTCTTCCATAAACCGATGACGACCCTCGGCAAGTTCCTTTGCGGTTTTAGTGTTCATTCTATCCTTGAGAAGCAGAAGTTTTTCATAAAAATGGTTTATGGTTGGACTTTCGCTTTTAAAATATTCTTCCTTCGATTGGTGCATAGACGGTTTTTTAGTCGGGTTATACATTGGCCGATTTTTGTGTCCGCCGTAAGCAAATGTACG
>PEZL01000005.1:0-598 GCA_002774055.1 Candidatus Tagabacteria bacterium CG09_land_8_20_14_0_10_41_14
GACATCACTTTTATAATAGCCAGCTGCCTGACCTAATTTAGCCACATCTTGACATGTGTCTCCTCCAGTATCAGGAGGACAAACATATTCTTGGTCTTGATTTCCATCGCAATCATCCGTTGCAGCATCATCTCTAACCCACTCACTTCTTTGGGTAGCCGTATTGCTAGTAGGAGACTGTAAACTAATTTCATGACCAGGACCAGGACTTATATCTGCCCCGGGTACTCTCAAAAGAGTAAGATTACCTAAGACTGATAGTTTTGATGGAGCTTCCGTTGTCCCGATGCCGACGCTGTCCGCGCTTGTTTCTAACCTGACCACTGTGCCATCATCTACCCAGCCTCCGCCTCCGCCACCAATTGCCAATTCGGCTAATGTTTTTGTCCCTGTTGGTGCGTCTGTAAAAGTTAAATTATTACTCCCATCCACATCAAGATAAGTATTGGCATTTTTTAATCCCAATAATCCTCCCGGCTCTGTTGTCCCGATGCCGACGCTGCCGTCCTGACCGATGACTAAGTTAATTTGTTCTGTATTATTCAAAAATTGGAGAGTTCCCCAGTGAGTTCGGAGAGAATACTTACTCGTGTTTCCT
>PEZL01000005.1:1100-35961 GCA_002774055.1 Candidatus Tagabacteria bacterium CG09_land_8_20_14_0_10_41_14
TTATATCTCCATTCACATCCAACTTCGCCCCCGGCGCCGTCGTCCCGATGCCGATGCTGCCGTCAACGATGAGATTGCTGTAGCCGCGCAGGACGCCCTCGACGCCCAAAGCGCCTGATTTATATTGCGTAGACGAAGCAGCATTAATCGGAGCCGAGACGTTGCCGCCGGGCGGGTCCTGGGTAGGCCCTGTCCAATCCAAAGCATAAGCATAAAAAGCCATCGCAAAACAGACAACTAAAACACTAAAAGTTAAAGAAACTATTTTGGGTGATATTTGTTTGTTCATTTTTTGAAACATATCTTTTTTATATTACTTATAAATAAATTTATTTTTATTACTTATTGAGATTGAGAACGCAGATTGTCCAATTCTTCTATTTGTTGAGCGGTTATTTCTTCTTGAGAAAGAGGTTGAGAATAGTTTTCTTGACTTTCTTGACTTTCTTGACTTTCTTGATTCTCTTGGCGCAGAATGTTCAATTCTTCTATTTGTTTGTCAGGCGTTTCCTGACTAATCGGCTGGACATCCTCTTTCTGGCGAATCCGGTCTATCTCCTGAAGTTGTTCCTGAATCAATAATTCTTGTTCACTTATTCCCCCGGTTTCCGGAATCTGCTCTCCAGGCTCTTTGATGAACAGAAAATAAACAATCACCGCGGCGATTAAAAAGGCCAAAGAAATAATAATAATAGTAATCGCGGTTTTTCTGTCTTTCATTAGTGCTATTTTATCAAACAAGCTGGTTCTTGGCAAAAAAAGTTATCCACATAGAGGTGCGCGATGCTGGATTTGAACCAGCGGCCCCTTGCGTGTCGAGCAAGTACTCTAACCCCTGAGCTAATCGCGCTTTAATTATCTTATTATACCTTTATACTATATGTAATGGCAAAATGGCAAACAAGAGAACAAGTTTCGGACGATATTGAAACCCAGCTTTTGGCTAGCCGCGGTATAGATGACAAGGACAAGTTTTTCAGCCCCGATTACGAGAAAGATTTGCGCGACCCTTTCGGCCTTTTAGGAATGGATAAGGCGGTGGATAGAATTTTGTCCGCCATCAAGAAGAGAGAAAAGATAGCCGTTTTCGGAGATTATGACGCGGACGGAGTTTGCGCCAGCGCAATTTTTCATGATTTTTTTAAAAAAATTGGGTTTGAAAATTTTGCTGTCCATATACCCGACAGGAACATAGAGGGTTATGGCCTGAATTTTGAAGCAATTGAACAATTTGAAAAAGAGCAAGTTGATTTGATAATTACAGTTGATTGCGGGATAGCAGATTACGATGAAATTAGAAAGGCAAATGAAAATGGAATTGATACCGTTGTTTTGGACCATCATCTTCAACCAGAGAAGATTCCTCAGGCGATAGCCATTGTAGATCCAAAGCAAGAAAAGGACGATTATCCTTTTGAAATGCTTGCCGGCGCCGGCGTGGCTTTTAAGACGATTCAGGCGCTTGTAGACAAGGGTGGATTTGCGGTTACGCCTGGCTGGGAAAAGTGGCTTTTGGATTTAGTTGCCATTGCCACGGTTGCCGATATGATGCCGCTTGAGGATGAAAATCGCGTCCTGGTTTTTTATGGCCTTCAGGTTTTGAAGAAAACCCGGCGTCCCGGCCTTTTGAAACTGTTCGAGAAAACAAAAATTCAGCAACAATATATCACTGAAGATGATATTGCTTTTTTGATTGCTCCTCGTATAAATATTGCCGGCAGGATGGACCATGCAAATGCGAGTTACGCCCTTTTGACCACCGAATCTGTTAGCGAAGCGGAATGGATTGCGGAACATTTGGATTCGCTTAATGTAGAAAGGAAAGAAACCGTCGCAAAAATTTTGGATGAAATTGATAAAAGGGCGAAGGATTATAAAAAGAAGCCGGAGATAATTGTGGAGGGAGATTTGTCCTGGCCTGTCGGTGTTTTGGGCCTTACTGCCAATAAAGTTATGGAGAAATATGAATGTCCGGTTTTTTTGTGGGGCGCGGCTGCTGCGGAAAAAATAAAAGGTTCTTGCAGAAGCAACGGCATGATTAATCTTGTTGATTTGATGAGGCAATTACCGGACGGTTTTCTGAAAGAATTTGGCGGGCATGCGGCTGCCGCCGGTTTTTCTCTTGAAGTAGATAAAATAAGTGATTTTAAAGAAGGGGTCGTAAAACTTTTTGGAAAAATTGAAAAAAAAGAAACCGAAGCTCTTCTTTGGATTGATAAAGAAATTAAGTTGGAGGAGATAGATTGGGATTTTTTGCAAATAGTGGAAAAATTCAGGCCGTTTGGCATGGGTAATTCGCGTCCCTATTTTCTTTTTAAAAATCTGGAGGTGTCCATGGTTAATAAATTTGGAAATGGCGGCATTCATTTGCGTTTGGATTTTTCCACCCGAGACGGATTGATTTCCGCAATTGGTTTTTTTATGTCCAACGGGCATTGGGATATAAAAAGCGGAGATAAGATAGATTTGGCGGCTTCGATAGAAAGAAATTATTTCAACGGTTATGATGAATTAAGGTTGAGGATTATAGATATTCGCAATTTGCCTGCCTGCCGGTAGGCAGGTAGATTAGCATAAAATTCGCATATTGGCATCATGGGGAAGATTATTATTTATACGGATGGAAGCAGCAGGGGGAATCCCGGACCGGCCGGCGCGGGAGTTGTGATCTGTGATGAAGATGGCCGGCTGATTAAAAAATATTCAAAAAAAATTGGTGTTCGCACCAACAATGAGGCCGAATACGAGGCGGTGATTCTAGCGCTCCAAAAAGCCAAGCAAATTTTTGGAAAGGAAAAAGTGAAAAATTTTGCTTTTGAGATTCGCATGGACAGCGAATTGGTCTGCCGTCAGCTGGGTGGTAGGTATAAAATAAAAGAGGAGAAACTGGTTCCCCTCTTTATAAAAATTTGGAATATGAAAATGGATTTTGGAAAAATTGATTTTGCGGAAATTCCGCGCGAAAAAAATAAAGAAGCCGATAAACTGGCAAATGAAGTTTTAGATAAAGGAGAACAACAGGCGGGATTATTTTGTTTTTAACAATTCACCGAGTAGATTTTCCACTCGTTGATAATTTTTTAAGGCTCGTTTTAAATACTCTAAAATTTTGGGGTCAATTCCAATTTCACCGGAGTTTAGTTTTTCAAAAGCTCTTTTTGCGAAGCCGCCGGCGCTCATTAAGGGATTCCTGATTTCGTCCGCCAAACTCATCCTTTCTGAAATGATTGTTTTTAATCGCTCGTTTTTTTCTATTATTCGGCCGTGCTGGATACTGGCTATGGCCAGATGGCTGATGGCCTGCGCAATCAGAATGTCATCCGGATTAAATTCTTTTTTTTCTCCCTTGGCGCCAAAAACCATAACGCCTAAAAATTCTTCGGTTTGCAGGCGGATGTATAAAACTTGTTCAACATCTTCTTCCGGCCCTCCTTTCCGCACAAAGACAGCGTTCTGGAATATTGCTTTGTATAAATTAGGATGCGCTGTAAGGGTCAGATTAATGCGATGTCCTTTAGGTCGCGCTTTCTGTTCAAAAGCGCATTCTATTACCAGCTCTTCGCTGTTTTTAGGGTTGGCCAGCAGAATGCATCCTTGCTGTACATCAAGAACTTCGGCCGTCTTTTCTAATAATTTTTCCAGAGTTTTTTGATATGACTCGGTCAGGGTTATTGCTTCAATCAATTCTAAAAAACTTAGTATTTGTTCGCGGTCAAATTTCTTTTTAGCCATTTTTTATTGTTTCCTTTCAATGAACTAACTTGCTCTAATGAAAAATAAATCATATTTTTAGGCTAATGGCAAGGAAGTTTTTGTTTTTTATAATATTTTTCGCGGTCGGCATCTTTACCGGTTCTTTCTTTGATTTATCCGTTTATTTCGGCCTGTTATTCGTTTTTCTCGCTTTAACTCTCAAATTATTGAAGTTGAACTTCAATAACTTGGTATTTTTTGTGGGTATGTTGGCGTTTGGGCTGGGATTTTCATGGTATGCTTATGAAGTTATCCCGCCGGATTTGTCTGATTTTCAGATTGGCAGGCAGGTTTTACTGGAGGGCGTTGTTGCTGATGAAGCGGATGAAAGAGAAAATTACACGCGTTTGGTTTTGGAAGTCGGGAGCGGCGCCAAAATTTTAATTTATACCGGTCATTATCCGAAGTTTAATTACGGAGATAAATTAAAAATTTCCGGCGAATTGCGAAAACCGGAAAAAATAGATGATTTTGACTGGCCGGCTTATTTGGCAAAAGACGATGTTTACCTTGAAATGTTTTATCCGGATATTGAATTGATTTCCGTCGGTAACGCTTCCCGGATTAAGCGCTATCTGTTTTCTTTGAAGGCAGACCTTCTTTCAAATGTCTCGCGCGTCATTCCCGAACCCCACGCGTCGTTTTTGGGCGGGCTTACTTTTGGCGCCAAGCAGAGTATGCCGAAAGGTTTGCAGGACGATTTTCGCAAAACCGGAATTATTCATATTGTGGTGCTTTCCGGGTACAACGTAACAATTGTGGCGGATGCCATTATGCGTGTTTTTTCTTTTCTGCCTTCTTTTTTTGGCATCGGACTTGGAGCGCTGGGTATCGCCGCTTTTGCCGTAATGGCCGGCGCGTCGGCCACGGTGGTTCGCGCTTCTATTATGGCGGTTTTCGTTTTACTGGCTCGGGCTACCGGCAGGATTTACGAAATCACCATAGCGCTTTTCGCCGCCGGCTTTTTAATGATTTTGCACAATCCGAAAATTCTTCGGTTTGATTCTTCTTTTCAGTTGTCTTTTTTGGCGACAATGGCTTTGATTTGGGTGGCGCCTATTGTGGAACCAAAATTGAAATTTTTTCCAAAAAAATTTCATATTCGCGAGTTTGCCACAGCCACTATTTCCACCCAGATTTTTGTATTGCCCCTTCTTTTATATAAGATGGGCTTGTTTTCCGCGGTGAGCGTGCCGGTTAATCTTTTGATTTTAATTTTTGTGCCGGCCACCATGCTTTTCGGGTTTTTGACGGCCGCAGCCGGTTTTGTCTGGTATTATTTAAGTTTGCCTTTTGGCTGGATAACTTACGTCTTACTGCATTACGAGTTAAAAGTTGTTGAAGTGTTTGCTTCTTTGCCTTTCGCGTCTTTCGCGATTGATAATTTTCCATTGTGGGTTATGTTGTCGGTGTATGCCGGTTATGCTATTTTAATCTTTTATGGTAAAGATAAAAAAATATTTTAGGTTTTATTTTATATTGTTTCTCTTTGCTTGCGTTGTTTTGGTCTGGTACGCGGTTTTCGCGGAAGGCCGGAGCGGGCTGGAAGTTTATTTTCTAGATGTTGGCCAGGGCGACGCGATTTTTGTGCAGGCGGAAAACGGGAATCAGATGCTTATTGATGCCGGGCCGAATAAAAACGTTTTGCGCCAGTTAGCCGGAGCGATGCCTTTTTACGACAGAACAATTGATGTTGTTTTGGCCACGCATCCGGATTTGGACCACATCGGCGGCCTGCCGGAAGTCTTTGGCAGATATAAGGTTGATTTGGTAATTGAACCGGGCATGGTTGCGGATTCCGGGGAATATCTCGCTTTTGATAAAGCGGTTGAAGAGGCGGGCGCGAAAAGAATTTTCGCCAGGCGCGGGATGAAAATAAATTTGTCCGATGAAGTTTATCTGTTGATTTTATTTCCCAACGTTGACGTTTCTTCTTGGTCGGCGAATGACGCTTCAATAATCGCGAAACTTGTTTACGGTAACACTTCATTTTTACTGATGGGCGATTCTCCCCAAAAGATTGAAAAATATTTAGTTTCTCTTGATAAAGAAAATTTAGACGTGGACGTGCTGAAAGTGGGGCACCACGGTTCCAAAACATCAAGCTCGGAAATTTTTGTCGGTTATGCAAGTCCTGAATACGCGATAATTTCTGTCGGGGCGGACAATCGTTACGGCCATCCGCATCAAGAGGTGTTGGATATTTTAAATAAATTTGGAGTTCAAATTTTAAGGACGGATGAGAATGGGACTGTAAAAATAAAAAGCGACGGCCAAAAGGTATTTGTCAATTTCTGAATAATTTTATAGAATAAAAGCAACATGGCTGCGGAAAAATTCAAAAACGAGAGATCACTGATTGTTATCAAGCCCGATGGAGTGCAGAGGTCTTTAATTGGCGAGATTATAAGACGTTTTGAAAGAATAGGATTGAAGCTCTCCGCGATTAAAATGCTTGTGCCGCGCAACGAAATGATTGAGAAACATTACACGGTTGATCCGGAGTGGAGAAGAATCACCGGCGAGAAAGCTATCAAGGGCTATAAAGAAAAAGGCCAAAAGCCGCCGTCAGAGGATCCGTATGAGATTACAGGTTTGATTCTGGAAAGACTTAAGAAGTATATGAGTTCCGGGCCGGTGGTGGCGATGGTTTGGCAAGGCGCTCACGCGGTTAAAATTGTCAGAAAATTGGTGGGCGGCACGGAACCTTTTTCTTCGGATGTCGGCACTATCCGCGGAGATTTTGTGATGGATTCTTATGAAATGTCGGACGGTGATGAAAGGTGCATCAGAAATTTAGTTCATGCCTCCGGTTCGATTGAAGATGCTGAAAAAGAAATCAGCCTTTGGTTTGCCAAAGAAGAAGTAATAGATTACCGTCTTATTCCGGAACAGATTTTTTATGACGTTAACCTTGACGGTCTTTTAGAATGAATATGCCTATTAAACTTTCATTTTATGGAGGCGCGCAGGAGGTAACCGGCGCGAATTATCTCTTGGAATGTGGCCCTGACGCAAGGTCGGGGCGACCGGCAATAAAATTGCTGGTGGATTGCGGGCTTTTTCAGGGGGCAAAAACGGCGGAAGACGAAAATCGCAGGCCTTTTCCCTACAATCCTTCGGAGATTGACGCTTTGTTTGTCACCCACGCGCATCTTGACCATATTGGCCGTATTCCGAAACTGGTTCGCGATGGTTTTTCCGGAAAAATTTTTTCCACAGGGCCGACCCGTGATTTCGCAGAACTTTCTCTTATTGATAGTCTGGGGATTTTAACCAAGGAGGCCCGTAGAGAGAACAAGGAAACTTTTTATTCTAAAGAGGATGTGGAAAAGGCGATGAGTTTATGGGAAGTGTTGGAATATGATGAGATGTTTTCTTTGAAAGATGCGGAAATAACGCTTCGTGATGCCGGACATATTTTAGGTTCGGCCATGGTCGAAATGAAGGTTGAGGATAAAAAGATACTTTTTACCGGTGATTTGGGCAATCCGCCCGTTCCTTTGTTGAAAAGACCTTACGAGCCGAAAGATATTGACTATCTCATTATAGAAAGCGCGTATGGAGATAAAGAGCATGAACCCGAAGAGAGTCGGAAAATAAAAATTGAACGCGCCATTGAGAAGGCGATTTTGAACAAGGGCGTTTTAATGGTGCCTGCTTTTTCGCTGGAGCGCACTCAGCAGTTGCTTTATGAGATTAATGATTTGGTGGAAAACAATCATATTCCGGCCGTGCCGATTTTTTTGGACAGCCCTTTGGCGATTAAGATGACGGATGTTTATAAAAAATACGAAAGTTTTTATAACAAGAAAGCTAAATTTATCATTTCTTCAGGGGATGATGTATTTAATTTTCCCGGTTTGAAGATGACTTTAACCACCGAAGAGTCAAAAGCAATTAATGAAGTACCGCCCCCAAAAGTTGTCATTGCCGGCGCGGGAATGTCTACAGGCGGCAGGATAATTCATCATGAAAAAAGATATTTGCCGGATAAAAACAGTATTTTGCTGATTATTGGTTACCAGGCCGCCGGTTCTTTGGGCCGCCAATTGGTTGAAGGTGTCAGGGAGGTGAAGATTTTTGGAGAAGAAGTGCCGGTGAACGCGGAGGTTGTGTCAATAAGAGGGTATTCGGCTCACGCGGACACGAATGGCCTTTTTGATTTTGTGGATGAGATTTCAGAAAAATTAAAAAAAGTTTTTGTGGTGCAGGGCGAGGCGCGCGCTTCTTTGTTTTTTAGCCAGCGCGTCCGTGATTATTTGGCAAAAGAAGCCGTGGTGCCAAAACTTGGTGATACCTTTGAATTGGTGTAAAATAGGAGTATGGTGAAGCCCGGAGAAAAAACTTATCTAAAATATAAAATTTGCGTTTCAGGCGCGGCGGAAACAGGCCATTGCGCGGCCGGTACCTTGGAAAAATCCAAGCAGTTGGGAAAGGAGATAGTCAAACATAACGCTGTTTTGGTGAACGGCGCGACAACGGGTTTTCCTTTGTGGGCCGCCATGGGCGCCCAGGAAGCCGGCGGTTTTACCATTGGTCTTTCTCCCGCTTCATCCGAAAAAGAGCATATTAACGATTATAAACTCCCGGTTGATTATATGGATATTATTATTTACACAGGTTTCGGCTATGCGGGCAGGAATCTTTTGTTAACCCGTTCGTCAGATGCTGTGATTGTTGGCTGCGGCAGAATAGGCACTTTGAACGAGTTTACTGTTGCCTTTGAAGATGATAAGCCGATAGGTATTTTAATTGATACGGGAGGGACGGCCGATATGGTAAAAAAAATTGTGGATAATTCGCATCGCGGTCCGGGAAAGATTATTTACGAATCCGACCCTAAATTGCTGGTGGAAAAAGTTTTAGAAATGATAAAAAAGGAGAAAATTATTGAGTTATAATTTATCAGTTTGTCATGTTTGATATAATTTTATCTTCGTCTTTGTTTCAAATCTTTTTGGCCGCGGTTTTAGGCATGGTGATTGGTTTTGAAAGAGAGCGCATGGATAAACCGGCCGGCCTGCGAACTTATGCTTTGGTTTCTCTTGGCTCTGCCTTGTTTACAATTCTCTCGGCTACCGGTTTTAAGCACTTTGAGGGCAGTGTGGGTTATGATCCGAGCCGTATTGCCAGTCAAATTGTGGTGGGAATCGGATTTTTAGGCGCGGGCATAATATTTTTCACTAAAGCAAAAGTGAGAGGATTAACCACGGCTGCCGCTGTTTGGGTTTCCGCCGCGATAGGCATGGCCGTGGGTTTGGAATTTTATTCCGTAGCCGTTTTTACCACCCTTTTGACTGTTTTGATTCTTTGGTTTTTGCGTATCGCTGAAGCAGGGATTGATAAAAGAAATGAGATTTCTTAAGGCGTTTGGAATTATCGTTGGTTTGATGTTCGGGGCGGGTATTTTCGCTCTTCCTTTTGCTATCGCGGCCGCGGGTGTTTTTTGGGGTCTTGTTCATCTGCTTATTGCTCTTTGTCTTATGATTTTTATGCTTTTTTTGTATGCCGGCGTAATCCATTATACGGAAGGAAAACACCGTTTTACCGGGTATGTGGAAAGAGTTCTCGGCAGGCAATATAAAAAAATTGCCTTTTTTGTTACTTTGGTTGTTTATTATTTTGTTTTGCTTGCTTATGGCGTGTTGGGCGGGCTTTTTCTTTCCAATTTTTTTAAAGGCAATTATGCCGTGGTTTTGTCTTTTTTGTTTTTTGGCGTTGGCGCTTTTCTGGTTTTTTTGAAATTGGAAAAAATAGCCCTGGCGAATCTTTATTTAAGTTTGCCTTTGTTCGCTTTTGTTCTTTTTCTTTTGTTTTTTTCTTTTAATTTTTTGGATTTGGGAAATTTTTCCTGGGGTTTGAGTAATTTTTCTTTTTCTGACGTTTCCTGGTTTTTGCCTTATGGTGTGTGGATTTTTTCTCTTACTGCCTTCGCAGCCATCCCTGAAGCGCATGATGTTGTCGGGTCTTGTGAATTAAAAAAATTCAAGAAGGTTATATTGGTTAGCGTATTATTGTCCGCTTTATTTTATAGTGTGTTTATCTTCAATATTATCGGTATTAGCGGAGCGCAGACAAGCGAGGATTCGCTTGGCGGCCTTTCGGGTATTGTGAATCGGGAGATTATTTTGCTCGGTTCAATCATAGGCATACTGGCAGTTTTTACTTCTTTTTTGCTTATGGCAGCTGATTTGCGAGATAGTTTTCGTTTTGATTTCGGTTTCCCAAAAACCCTGGCGTGGTTTTTTACCATTGTGCCTCCGGTTTTGCTTTTTTCTTTTGGCGTGCAGGATTTCACCAGAATTATCGGTTTGTCCGGTTCTTTGGGAATGGGTTTTATCGGTACCTTTCTTGTTCTTATGGCATGGAAAATGAAAGAGAAGGTGTTTTTTGTAAATAGCAAGGCGACTGCTGTTTTGAGTGTTTTTGCCGTGGCCGCCATTTTGCTTGCGGTTGCTTATGAAATTTATAATGTGCTATAATTAATAAGGTAATTGGAAAAGAGAAATAAGGTCGTTTTTTAGTTTAAATTAAAATAAAAATAATCATGAGTATTTTTGGAGAACTTTGGAATAAGATTTCCGGTTCAGCGGAGGCAGATCAGGGTGTTTCAGCGGATCAGCCGGGTGGTGAACCAATGAAAATGCCCCAGCAGCCAATGACCCCTTCCGGAGATGAGGAAAAAGAAGCGCCGGTCATTAATCCACAACCCCAGCCCCAGCCTCAATCTCAGCCCGAAGAGGAGAAAATAGAAGAAAAAGAGCTGGAAACGCCGGAAACGCCGGAAATGTAAATGAAGATTATTGCTGATTTGCATATTCATTCTAAATATTCTCGGGCAGTGTCTGGAGATATGACGCTTGAGAATATAGCTTCGCACGCGCGGAAAAAAGGTATACAGGTGGTGGCTACCGGCGACTTCACGCATCCTGCCTGGTTTGGTGAAATAAAAAATAAACTACAACCGGCGGAAGAAGGACTTTTCAATCTCAAACCTCAAATCTCAAATCTCAAATCTCCAGACACACGATTCATGCTTACGGTGGAGATTGCTTGTATTTATTCAAAAGGCGGAAAGGTAAGACGGCTTCATCATGTTGTGTTCGCGCCTACAATTGAGGCGGTTGAAAAAATTAATAAAAAACTTGCGTGGATAGGAAATCTGAAATCAGACGGCAGACCCATGCTGGGACTGGATTCGAGAAAACTTTTAGAAATAATTCTGGAGGCGGATTCAAGATGTGTTTTAGTTCCGGCGCATTGTTGGACTCCGTGGTTTTCTATTTTCGGCTCAATGTCCGGATTTGATTCTATTGAGGAATGTTTTGATGAAATGAGCCCGCATATTTTTGCCGTTGAAACAGGCTTGTCTTCCGACCCGCCAATGAACTGGCGGTTATCGAGTTTGGATAATGTTTCTTTGATTTCTAATTCAGACGCGCATTCTCTTTCAAAACTTGGCAGAGAGGCAAATGTTTTTGACTGCGGGTTGTCTTACGCTGAAATCGTGTCGGCGATCAAAGAAAGAAATCCTGAAAGATTTTTGTACACAATAGAATTTTTTCCGGAGGAAGGGAAGTATTATTACGACGGACATCGTAATTGCGGAATTGTTTTTTCTCCGGAACAAACAAAAAAACATAATGGATTGTGTCCGAAGTGCGGAAAAAAATTGACGGTGGGAGTTTTGAGCAGAGTAGACGAGCTGGCTGACAGAAAGGACGAACTTGTTCCGGACCGAGCCAAGAGAGTTCCTTATAAAAGTTTAATTCCCTTGGTTGAAGTGATTGCCGGGGCAAAAGGCGTTGGTCCGCAGACTAAAACCGTAGCAGTGGAATATGATAAATTGATTAGTAAATTTGGCTCCGAGTTTTTTGTTTTGTTGGACGCGCCCATTGATGAAATTGAACAGATTGTTGATTCTAAAATCGCGGAAGGTATAAAAAGAATGAGAGAAGGTAATGTAAAAATTGAACCGGGCTATGACGGAGAGTTTGGAAAAATAAAACTGTTTGATGAAGGAGAAAAAATGGAAGAAGAAAAAAAACAAAAAAGTTTATTTTGAAAATTGAATTACCCCGCAACCAAAAAAAAGAAGCCCCGAGCGTTGCCGAGGCTTTTAGGAAGATTGTCTCGCTGTGCGAGATCCCGCGTAGCGGGAAAAATTGTAAAGGTCCTATATTTATAACGCGGGGAAAGAAGATTAAAACTCTTGAATTATTTTATTTCGTTATACTACCGGACTCTTGGAGAAAAAATCTCCTTTCCCTGCATTTTTCAAAACTGTAATTCTGTTTTAATTTTATTGTTGTTAAAAAAGATGTCAATAAAAAAGCTGTGGATAACTATTTTTTAGAATTTCTAATTTTGTAATTTTATAATTTTGTAAATAAATCTTAATTTTTAAAAATTGAAACATTAAAAAATTATTTAAAAATTTCAAAAATTAAAAATTAAAAATTAAGATAACGATTAAGCCGTATATTCAATATATTCAATAAAAATGAATCAAGAAATAGCAAAAATATTTTATGAAATCGCGGAAATTCTTGAGATGAAAGAAGTGGCTTTTAAGCCGCGGGCTTATCAAAAGGCGGCCCAATCTATCCAAGGTTTAGACGAAAATGTCAAGACTATTTTTGAAAAAAAAGGTATTAAGGGCTTGGAGGAAATTTCAGGCGTTGGTGAAGGTATTGCCGAGCGGATTGTTGAATATATAAAAAAGGGGAAAATAAAAGGTTATGAAAAATTAAAAAAAGAAATGCCTGTTAACATTTCCGAACTCGTTTCAATAGAAGGCGTGGGGCCGAAGTTGATAAAACTTTTTTACGAAAAATTAAAAGTGAGAAATATAAATGATTTGGAAAAGGCGGCGCGTCATGGAAAAATTTCTACTTTGCCTCGTTGCGGAAAAAAACTGGAACAAAAAATTTTACAAGGGATTGAGTTTTATAAAAAATCACATGAAAGATTTTTGTTGGGCGATGTTTTTGAGTTGGCGGAAAAAATCAAAAGCCGTTTGTCTGAGTTAAAAGAAACGGAGAAAATTGAAGCGGCCGGCTCTTTTAGAAGAAAAAAAGAAACAATTGGCGATTTGGATATTTTGGTTGTTTCAGAAAAACCAAAAAAGGTGATGGATTTTTTTGTTTCAATGCCGGAAGTGCGGCATGTATATGGCAAGGGATTGAAAAAAACAATGGTGCGTTTGAGCAACGGATTGGATGTGGATTTAAGGGTGGTGGATGAAAAATCTTTCGGCTCGGCTCTGCAGTATTTTACCGGCAATAAGGCGCATAATATTGAATTAAGAAAAATTGCGCTCAAGAAAAAATACAAGCTGAATGAATACGGATTGTTTAAAGTTGGAAGTAAAAAGTCAGAAGTTAGAATCGCCGGCCAAAACGAAAAGGAAATTTATAAAAAACTTGGCTTGCAATTTATGCCGCCGGAAACGAGAGAAAATACCGGCGAGATTGAACTGGCTCAAAAAAATAAATTGTCTGAGTTTATTGAAGAGAAAGATATAAAAGGCGACCTGCATATTCATTCGCATTGGAAAGTGAAAAAGGGATTGATTAAAGAAAGAATCAAAAAAGCCAAAGAACTGGGTTATGAATATTTAGGAATTTCCGACCATACGAAATTTTTGGCCATTGAGCATGGATTAAACGAGCAAGATTTATTGAAGCAATCAAAAGAAATTGAACGTTTCAGGCTGCATGTTTCAGGTTTCAAGATTTTGCATGGCTGCGAAGCGAATATTTTGACTGACGGCTCTATTGATATTGATGACAAAGTTTTGTCCAAGCTGGATTATGTTATTGCCGGCGTTCATTCCCAAATGAAAATGTCAAAGGAAAAAATGACCGAAAGAATAATCACGGCCATGAAAAATCCGCATGTTGATATCATTGCTCATCTGACAGGAAGGGTCATACAGCGCAGGGAAGAATACGAAATTGATTTTGATAAAATTTTGCGGGTTGCCAAAGAAACCGGCACAATTTTGGAAATAAATGCCAACCCGGTTAGGCTGGATTTGAATGACGTCAAGATAAGGAAAGCCAAAGAGTTCGGAGTTAAAATGATTATTAGCTCTGACGCGCATCAAAATGAACAGATGGATTTGATGAAATTCGGCGTCTGGCAAGCCCGTCGCGGCTGGGCCGAGAAAAAGGATATCGTAAACACGATGTCTTTCAAAGAAATCTCCGGTCTTTTCAAAAAGCCCAAAAAGAAGAGGTTTTAAGATGAACGTTCATTGAACATTCCATGGTATGTTCAATGGTATGTTCAATTTGTCGGGTGGAGATGGCGGGAATCGAACCCGCGTGCAAAAAGTTTTTCAAAATGAATCTACATGCTTATCCTGATTTGTTTAACTCAAAAAATATAAACCAGGCAAAAATTTTTTGAGGGTGATTCTAGTTTTTAATAATTTCTTCGAATCAGGAGAAATTATCTATCTCAAAAAATGACACTCGCGATTGTCTATTGAGAATCGGCAGGCGAGCGTGCTTTAAGCGTATGCTAAAGCAGGAGTTTTGAATAAGTTTGCACTTATTTGATTTCTAAAAGTTTAACGAGGTTTTAGAATACTCGGCATGCACGATTTTGAAAAAGGCTTTTTGTCGATGCCGATCATCCCCGATTTTTCAACTCTCTTTCAACGTCTCTTTTCATGTCGCGCGCTTTGATTTTTTCTCTTTTGTCGTATTTTTTCAGCCCGCGAGCCACACCGAAAGAAACTTTGATTACGCCGCCTTTAGTATAAACATATAAAGGTATTAATGTCAATCCTTTTTGCTTGTCTTTTCCTTCTAAATAATCTATTTCTTTTTTATTAAGCAATAGTTTTCTGGTGCGCATGGAGTCGTAGTCGGGTATCATGTTTTTGGGCTGATATGGCCCTATTTCCATACCTATTATAAAAGCTTCGCCGCCTCGTATAATTATATGAGAACCTGCCAAAGAACCTCTTTTTAATTTAAGGGATCTTACTTCAAATCCCTGAAGACGTATGCCGGCCTCAAACTTTTCCATAATCTCATAATCAAATCGGGCCTTTTTGTTGTCTAATAAGGTCATACTAAAGATTGTGATAGGTTTTCTCGTTTCGCAGTTTTATAGAATCAATGACGGCTTCATCGTTGATTTCGAAATGAAAGATAATTCTAAAGTCGCCTTTGCGAATTTTATAAAAATCACTGTCTTTTATTTTTTCTGTTCTTAGATTTTGTCTTTTGTTTTTATCCAGGAGTTCGTTAACAAGCGCTAAGAGTTTAGCTCTGTCCTTTTTGGAAATCTTTCGAAAAAGTTTTTCGATTTTTTCCATGAATTATTTTTTATCAATCTTTTTTAATATTTTTACCAAATCTACTGCTTTTAACCCTTTTCCTTTATTGTCTCTGATTGCGTCAAAAACCGTATATTCCTTATAAACAGGGGAAATTTCTATAAATTCACCGTCCGTTTTTAAGTGAATTGTGTCTGTTTTAACTTCCTTTCTCCATGAAGCCGGTAAGGTAATTTGTCCTCTTTCAGTTATTTTTTGTGTTTTTTCTATAAAAGTCATATATTCTTATTATATTATTTTCTTATTTTAAGTCAAGAGGTCAGATACAACTCGTACAAGTATCACATAACTTGGCGATCGTCATGGTTGTGTGACAGTTGAAAAAGTTGAAAAAGGAGTCGTTACAAAATATGGGGTGGCCTCATACATTTTATTGACTAATTTTGGCCGATATATATAATAGTAAATAAGAGGCCCGGAAGGGCTTTTAAAAATGAGTGCACGAATAGCGCGCTACGAATGCGCTCACACTAATAATTTGTGGTATTCGTGTTCCATTCGCAGATTAGTGTTATGTTGCAAAGACTGATAAATTATTTGAAGGGAACCAGGGTTGAATTAAGTTACGTCAATTGGCCTACCAAAAAACAAACCAGGAATTATACATTGCTGGTTGTTGGTATTTCTCTTTTGGTGGCGGCATTTTTAGGATTTTTTGACCGTCTTTTCACTTTTTTATTACAAACCTTTATTTTATAAATATGGCGCAGGAAACCGTTAAAAAAGAAGAAAAACAGAAAGACAGAAATTGGTACGCCGTCCATACTTATTCGGGTTATGAAAACGCCGTGGTGCGTAATTTAAAACAGCGCATTGAGTCTTTGGGAGTAGAGGATAAAATTTTTAATGTAATAGTGCCCACGGAAAAAAGGATACGCATTAAGGGGGGCAAGCGCAGGGTGGTTGAGGAAAAACTTTATGCGGGTTATGTGTTGGTGGAAATGATAGTAACGCATGATTCTTGGTACGTGGTGAGGAATACTCCGAGGGTTACCGGTTTTGTCGGTTCGGGCACCACGCCCACACCGCTGAGAAAAGCGGAGGTGGATAATTTGTTTCAGCGAATGGGGGTAAAAGAGCCGAAATATAAACTTGACGTTAGCGTGGGAGAACAGGTAAAAATAACTGATGGGCCGTTTAAGGACTACGAGGGCCGCGTGAGCAGTATTGATGAAGAAAGGGGAAAGATTAAAGTTTTGGTGTCTATTTTTGGCCGAGAAACACCTGTGGAGTTGGATTTCTTGCAGGTAAAAAAGATTTAATATGACAAAAACCAATAAGTCATACAGTAAACGTTTGAAGGTTACCAAAAAAGGTAAAATTGTTCAGCGAAAGCCGGGCATGGGGCATTTTAACGCCAAAGAAAGCAGGAAGAAGCAATTAGTAAAAAAACGCACCAGACATTTTGGAATTGATAATAAAACCCTGGGGCGGTATATGCCGTATAACATTATGTTTGCGTCATTGGCAATTTGCATCATTGGCATAAAATTCGCATATTGGCATCATGGTTAGAGTTAAAAGAGGAACAACTTCATTAAAGAGAAGAAGAAGTGTTTTGAAACAAACCAAAGGTTTCAAGTGGGGAAGAAAGTCAAAGGAAAGGGCGGCGAAAGAAGCCCTGCTTCACGCGTATACCCACGCTTTTCGTGATAGAAAAAAAAGGAAGGGTGATTTTAGAAAATTATGGCAAATAAGGATTAACGCTGCCTCCAGGGAGAGTGGTTTATCTTATAGTAAATTAATTAACCAATTAAAAAAAGCGGACGTTAAAATTAATAGAAAAATATTAGCAACCTTGGCTGAAAAACAGCCCGAGGTATTTAAAAAGATTGTTGAAGAAGCCCAAAATAAATAACGAAATAAGAACCGGTCAAGTAAGAGTCATAGATGACGAGAAGGGGAATCTTGGAGTTTTGGATACATCCAAAGCATTGGAAATTGCTAAAGAAAAAGGTCTTGATCTTATAGAAATTTCACCGAATGCCAAGCCGCCCGTTGTTAAGATAATAGAATTAGGGAAGTATCTTTACCAGGAAAACAAGAAGCAAAAAGAAGCGGCCAAGGGCAGTCAAGAAACAGAAATGAAATATATAAGGATCCATTTGGGCACATCGGAAAATGATCTTGGGTTAAAGGCGAGAAACGCTTCCGCGTTTTTGAAAAAAGGACATAGGGTAAAAGCGGAATTATTCTTAAGGGGCAGGGAAAAATATCTTGCTCGGGAATTTTTAAAAGAGAGATTGGAAAGAGTTTTAAATTTGATATCCGAAGATTACAAGGTTTTACAGGATGTTAAAAAAGGGCCGCGCGGTATTTTTGTTATTATAGAAAAAAACAGATAGCGACACTAATACGCGAATTAATTATGAAAAAAGTAAAAACAATTTTAAAATTACAGATTTCCGCGGGCAAGGCCAATCCGGCGCCGCCCGTTGGTCCTGCTTTGGGTCAGCACGGAGTTAATATCGGGGATTTCGTAAATAAATTCAATGACGCCACGAAAGAAATGGGCAGCGGCATTATTCCCGTGGAGGTCACCATTTACGGAGATCGTAGCTTTGATTTTAAATTAAAAACTCCGCCCGCCTCTGATTTGCTTCGCAAGGCAGCCGGCGTGGAAAAGGGTTCCAGCGCGCCGCACAGCAAAAAAGTGGGAAAGGTGTCAAGGCAACAAATTAAGGAAATTGCCGAGCGAAAAATGGAAGATTTGAACGCGCATGATGTGGAAGCCGCCGAAAAAATTATAGAAGGAACCGCCCGCAGTATGGGTATAGATGTAAAATAGCATGAGGCCAAATTGGGATGATTATTTTTTGTATCATATAGTGCCTGCTGTTGCTCAGCGCGCCACTTGTGACAGGGGCAGGGCCGGCGCCGTTATTATTCGCGATAACAGAATTTTAGCGACAGGTTATGTGGGTTCTCCTGCCGGGTTTGCCCATTGTGACGAAGTGGGTCATTTGTTGCATAAAGTAATAGATGAAAACGGCAAAGAATCCATTCATTGCGTTAGAACTATCCATGCCGAAGAGAATGCCATTCTTCAGGCGGCCATGGATGGTATTCCCTTGAAAGGCGCTACTCTTTATTGTAAAATGATGCCTTGTTTCAGGTGCGCTATGAAAATTATTCGCGTGGGCATAAAAAGAGTGGTGGTTCAAAAAAGGTATCATGATGATGAGAGAACTTTGAAAATGTTTCAACGTGCTGGCGTGGCAGTTGATATCAAAGAAGACGAAACGGAAAAATACGAAAACCAGTAAAGTGGACATGAAATGCAGTGAAGAGATATTGGCCAGGCACTTCCAGACCGTGAATCGCGATCTTTGTTGGTTTATCCCCCAGTGCGAGATATATGCCTTGCTTACTACATAAAGATTGTTTTTACGGCTGGCGTTGTTGATGAGTCAATAGAGGCTTATCATGCGAATAAAGAAGTTTGGGTGATTTTTCCCGAGTCTTTTACAAGCCCGTTTTTGAGTTATAGGGCTAAGGTTTTTAGAAGCGTGGAAGAATTTTTTGAGTTTTTGAAAAATTGGCAGACCGGAAAGGAAAAAAAAGATGGATAAATTAGTCTGGATTACCGGCGTGAGTCATTGCGGAGGAAACGAATATTTGAGACATAAATTTTTGCCGCTTTGTGAGAAGCGGAATAAGAAAGTAAAAATTATCTATCCCGGCAAAATGATCTTTGATGCGCCCGGTATAAGATTAGATCCTGACAACGTTTTGAACGCGCCGGATGACCATTTAAAAACAAAAATGGAATGGGTCTTTGAGAGAATCGCGGAAGAGTTAGAAAAAGGTGCTAATGATTGGGATGCGGTGGTTATCAGAACCCACAGGATGTTTAAGTGGAATAATGTTTATCGTTTGGCGCATGTTTACGAAAACGTAGCGCGCTTTAATCCTGATTTGATGCTGACTTTTGTTGACGGCGTTGCGCCTATTTTAGAGAGGATGAAAGATTCAAGCCGGTTTGCGTGTCAGGATGTGCCTGGATTGTTTTGTTCCGCAGGCGAAAAACATTATTGGTTATTATCCGGAGATTGTTCTGCCCACGAGCGAAGGCAAAACTCATGAACTTGGCAAGGCGTTTATATTAACCAAGAATGTGTGGGTGGTGCATCTATCCGAGCTCAATAAAGCTAGTCCTTTTGTGAAGGGTTTTAAGACTGTTCCTATTTTTAAAACCGAGGAATCGTTTTTAAAATTTCTTGAAGAAAGAAAGCGCGCCAGAAAAAAGCGTAGTTGGCCCGAAGACGGATAAAAACTCATTAAGGATATTTTAAAACCCCGCAAGAATGCGGGGTTTTAAAATAGGAATTCTTTTTTATAATTTCAATCGTTTCTTCTCCGGATAAATTTTCTTTTTCCAAGAGACTGGAAACGATGTCATCAAACGCTTTGTTATGCCTTATAATTATCTGTTTGGCCTCTTCATATTTTTTGTTTAAAGTTTCCCGTACTTCTTCATCAATCTCTCTTGCCGTTTGTTCGCTGCAAACCTTTTGAACTTCGCGGCCTATTCGTTTGCCCAGAAATGGATGTTCGGAAATTTCCTCAATAACCGCCAGGCCGATTTTTTCGTTCATTCCTAATTCGCAAATCATTTTGCGAATTAGGTTCGTGGCTCTTTTTAAGTCGTTTTGAGCACCGGCACTTTTTTCTTTCAATTTAATTTCTTCCGCCGCTCTGCCGGCCAGTAAAACAGTAAGTTGATTTAATATATATTTTTCAGAGATACTGTATCTGTCTTCCAGGGGAAGGCTGACCGTTACTCCTAAAGATTGAGAACGGGGGACGATGGAAATTTTATGCAGTGGGTCGGTATGTTCGGGATCTCTCTGATAAAGTATGGCATTAACCAGCGCGTGTCCGGTTTCGTGAGTAGCGCTAATTAGTTTGTCGCGTTTACCCACTCTTAAAGTTTTTCTTTCATATCCCATTAATATTACATCTTTAGCTTTTTCAAAATCTTCTATTTCTACGGATTTTTTCTTTTTTTTGGCGGCTAGCAACGCGGCTTCATTTGTCAAATTGGCTAAATCTGCCCCGGTAAAACCAATAGTTCCTCTTGCAATTGTTTTCAAATCTATATTTTTTCCCAAGATAATATTTTGGGTATGGATTTCTAAAATGCGCTCCCTTCCTTTTACGTCAGGCGGTGGAACTAAAATGTTTCTGTCAAATCTTCCGGGTCTAATTACCGCGCTGTCCAGCATATCCGGCCGGCTGGTAGCGCCAATAACTATTACACTTTGATTAGTTTCCAAACCGTCCATTTCTATCAAAAGTTGGTTTAGGGTCTGTTCTCGTTCATCGTGGGTTATGCTGGTTCCTCGGCTTTTGGCCAGCGCCTCAAATTCGTCAATGAATATAATGGAGGGAGAATTATTATTGGCTTGCTTGAATAGGTTTCTTACCCGGGCTGCACCTACCCCCACAAACATTTCCACAAACTCCGATGCTTCTCCGGCTACTGCTTTGGCCAAAAGAGTTTTACCGCATCCAGGTGGACCGATAAAAAGTATACCTTTGGGCAGTCTTCCTCCAAGTTTAGAGAATTCTTCGGGATTTTTTAAAAATTCAATTATTTCCTGTGTGTTTTCTTTGGCTTCTTCTATCCCGGCAATATCGTTGAAAGTAATTTTTGGCCGCTTTTCTATAGATATGTTTTTGTCATCGATTTTAGTGAAGTTCTTTCCCGAGAGATTCCTTGCCATTTGGTTTTTACGCATAAAGTAAATTATTACAGATACAATAAAAATCCAAAAAATCCACGAAGAAATATTTGAACCGCTTTCTTCAAAAGAAAATTCTACGTCTGCTTTTTCTAAATTTTTTATGAGATTTGGGTCTTCCTTGGTAATAACAGCAGTAAATATTTTTTCTTGCTTCTTAAATTTGATTGCCAGTTCTTTTTGTTTAATAATTACTTTTTCTACCGTTTTTTGATTCAGTAATTTTAGGAAAACGCTGTAGGGTATTTTAGCATCGCCTTCTTCCGAATAATACGGACTTAGTTGGCCAAACTCTTGGCCGGCGGGGTATTTTTCTTGTGTTTGTTCTCGGGGCTCTTGACCGTAATCATATTTTTTGGAACCGCTTTTTTCCGTATATCAATACCAAAATAGTAAAAGAACTAAAACTGCAACTATTAAAAGATGTTTATTCTCTGGCATCATTTTGACTCTCTCTTGGATTGGATTTTCAATTTACTTCTATTTAGAATATTAAACATATGAAGCTAAATATCAAGGGGACTAACTTTGAACTAACTATGGGGTTTTTTGTTTGGGTTTTTTGCGATAAGATAAAGTTATGATTAGAAAAATTTTAGAAGAAAAGAGCGGTTATAAAGTATGGTGGAACGGGGACGAAAGAGGAGATTATAGCGCTAATGTTGGCAGCGCGGAGAAAGCGGGGGATGTTAAGAATGGATTAATAAACGATAAGTATATTTCTAAAATAGAAACTGAAAAAGGTTTTGTTAATTTTTGGCTGTCTGAAAAAGCGCTGGAAGATGGATTGAGGTTTGCCTTGCAAGAAAAATTTGATTTTTTAAAAAAACAAAAAATCCAGGTTGAGTTTATTTCGGCCAACCCCACCGGGCCTTTGACTTTGGGCAATGCTAGAGGCGGAGTGTATGGCGATGTCTTGGCTAATGTTTTGGAAAAATGCGGGGCGAAGGTTGTGAAGGAATATTATGTGAATGACGCCGGCAATCAGATAGAGATTTTGGGCCATTCAATTCTAAAAGACGATAAAGCCGAATACGCGGGAGACTATATTAATGAGTTGGCCCTTCGACTTCGCTCAGGGCAAGCAGGCGGGCCGAAAGATGTTGGAGAAAAAGCCGCTGAAATAATTTTAGATAACATTAAGAAAACCGCGAAAGATATGGGGATTGATTTTGATGTGTGGTTTTCAGAGAGAAAGGATTTGCGTGAGAAGGGGAGGATAGATGAAATTGTGAAATGGCTGAAAGAAAAAGATTTGGCACATGAAAAAGGCGGGGCGCTGTGGTTTAAGGCCTCGCAATTCGGCGATACAGAAGACAGAGTTTTGATAAAAGAAAATGGCGAACCCACATATTTTTGTGCGGACGCGGCTTATCATAAAAATAAATTTGTAGACAGAAAATTTGATAAAGTTATAAATGTTTGGGGCGCGGATCATCATGGAGATGTAGGGCGGATAAAAGGATTTGTGGAAGCGCTTGGTTTTTCCGCCCAACTGGAAATAATTTTAATGCAGTTTGTAAGGCTTTTGGAAAACGGCAAAGCCGCGAGAATGTCTAAAAGGAAAGGCACATATGTTTTGGTAGAAGATGTTTTAAGGGAAGTCGGCAAAGATGCCTTCAGATATTTTATGCTTACGCGCTCGGCAAACACGCATATGGATTTTGATATGGATTTGGCAAAAGAACAGAGCAAAAAGAATCCGGTCTACTACATTCAGTATTCGCATGCCAGGGTGTGCTCTATACTGAATAAATTCGAAATCCCTGCCTCGCTGGCAGGCAGGCGAAATCCGAAATCTGAAACAATACCAAATATCAAATTATTAAATTCAAAACACGAACGACAACTGATTTTGAAACTAATTCAGATTCCGGAGGTATTGGAAGACATTTCAAAAGATTATCAGGCGCATAAGTTAACTACTTATATATATGAGTTGGCAAAAACTTTCACGGATTTTTATGAGAATGTAAGAGTGCTGGAGGCGGAAAGTGAGGAATTGAAAAGGGCGCGATTGTCTTTGGTGGCTGCCACTAGACAAATTTTAGAAAAGGTTTTGAAATTGATGGGTATTTCCGCTCCGGAGAAAATGTAAAAATTTACGTCTTGCGGTTACGTAAAAATGCTAAATTACTTTCTGTGTTTCATTGTTTGGTAAACAACAGAACGATTTTGAATTACGAAAATTTTTACTTTTTTTGTTTCAATTCTGAAAATTATCCGATAATTACCCACTCTTAACTTTCGGTATCCCTTGAGAGATTGCCGTAACGGCTTGCCAAATATTTCAGGATGGCTGACAAGTTTATCTTCAATTGCCTTTTTAATTTTCTTTTTCCAAACCAAAGACAAATCCGGAATGTCTTCCTTGATTACCTTGTCGTGATAATGGATAGTAAATTTTACTTCCACGCTTTTTTATGAGGAATAAATTTTGCTTTCTTGTTGTCTCTTGTGGCGGCAATTTTGTCCCAAATTATTTCTTCTTCGGTTTCAAGGGCGATTTGTAAAAGCTGGCTGGCTTTAGTTGCTTTGGCCATTTTGTCTCTTTGGGCTGATCGCCTAACCGCAGATTCAACTTCGGGCAAAAGGGTAATGTTTAATCTTTTTTTGGTTGTAGCCATGATAATTTAAGTGTATCAAAAGTGTATCACTTGTGTCAAGAGGAAAAGAGTGTTTGAAATAATGGGTATTTCTGCGCCTGAAAAAATGTAGAAAATGTGGGGAAAAGGAGGTTTTTTGTTTGACTTTTTTGAGAGCTTTTGCTACTGTAATAATATGTATTACAATTAATTTATGTTTAACATGAGAAGTGTTGTAAATATATCATTGCCCAAAAATATGCTTAAAGAAGTTGAAAAAGAGGTAAAAGCCGGGAATTATGCTAGCAAGAGTGAGTTTTTCCGCCATGTTATGCGTTGGTGGAATACTAACAAGTTAGCCGAGGAATTAAAAGAAGAACGAGAGAAGTTTGAACAAGGGGACTTTAAGGTTTTACGCTCGTTGCGCGATCTAAGATAATTTTTATGAAAATTTTTTATCGCTCAAGATTTAAGCGAGAGTTTAAAAAATTGCCAAAGAAAATTCAAGACTTAGCTGAAGAAAAGATTGAGATTTTCAGAAAAAATCCTTTTGATTCTCGTTTGGATACTCATAAATTACATGGCCTGCTTAAAACTTTCTGGGCCTTTTCTGTAGATTATAAAAACAGAATTATTTTTGATTTTTGCGATAAGTATACCATAAGATTTTATTCCATCGGTGACCATGATATTTATTGGTAGTTCTGTTTTAATTCGGCCGTTGAAAAACGGCCGATTTCTATTCTATCTAAAATAAACGATCGCTGGAAATAGGAAGAATAGAATTGTTGAGGATTGTTGTTGAATGTTGAACAATAAGCGGTTTTTTATTATGATAAAGTCATGGATTTTTCTAAAAATGAGGAAAAAATTTTAAAATTTTGGAAAGATAACGGTATTTTTAAAAAATCTCTTGACAAGGAAGCTCCACGGGGAGATTTTGTTTTTTACGAAGGCCCGCCTACGGCCAATGGCCGGCCGGGTATTCATCATGTTGAGGCGCGCGCCTTTAAGGACTTAATTCCGCGTTTTAAAACAATGCGGGGGTTTAGGGTTTTAAGAAAAGCCGGCTGGGACACCCATGGTTTGCCGGTGGAGATAGAGGTGGAAAAGAAACTCGGTTTTAAAGGAAAAAAAGATATTGAAGAGTATGGAATAGAGGATTTTAATAAGAAATGCAGAGATAGCGTGTGGGAATATAAAGAAGATTGGGAAAAAATGACTGAGCGTATTGGTTTTTGGATTGATATGGAGAATCCTTACATTACTTACAGCACTGATTATATTGAAACACTTTGGTGGATTATAAAAACTGCGCATGAAAAAAAGTTTTTATACAAGGGTTATAAGGTGGTGCCTCATTGTCCGCGTTGCGGCACCGCGATTTCTTCACACGAGGTGGCTCAAGGCTACAAAACTATTACCGAGGATTCGGTAATAGTTAAATTCCAAATTACAAATTCTCCCGCTACGCAGGAACTTGCGAAGCAAGACAAATCACAAATTCCAACTTATATTTTGGTTTGGACCACTACGCCTTGGACTTTGCCGGGCAATGTAGCATTGGCAGTTGGTGAAAAACTTGATTATGTAAAGATTAAACAAGGCGAGGAATTTTTTTATATTGCTAAAAATTTATTAAACAAAATTAAGGGGGAATATAAAATTGTTGAAGAAATTAAAGGTAAAAAGCTTGTTGGTTTGGAATACGAGCCGCTTTTTCCGGAAGCCGTTAAAAAGACTGATGAAAATTTCAAAAACGCTTTTAAGGTTTATTCGGCTGATTTTGTTTCTGTTGAAGACGGCACCGGTGTGGTGCATACGGCTGTGATGTACGGCGTTGACGATTATGAGTTAGGAGAAAAAGTTGGTTTACCAAAAGTCCATACCGTAAATCTAGACGGAACTTTTAATGAAAGGATTTTTAAGTGGCAGGGAAAATTTGTTAAAGCCGTTGAAAAAGAGATTATAAAAGATTTGGAAGAAAGAAAGTTACTTTATAAAACGGAAAAATATTCCCATGATTATCCTTTTTGTTGGAGGTGCGATACACCTCTTTTGTATTACGCCAAAGACAGCTGGTATTTTAGGATGAGCGAATTGCGTGATGATTTAATAAAAAATAACAAAAAAATAAACTGGATTCCGGAATACATTAAAGATGGCCGATTTGGAGAGTGGCTCCGCGACGTGAAAGATTGGGCTATTTCGCGGGAGCGTTATTGGGGAACGCCGCTGCCGGTTTGGCAATGCGATAAATGCAATGAGGAAAAAGTAATTGGTTCTGTTGAAGAAATAAGAAAAGAATTAGGCGGAATAAATAAATTATTTTTAATAAGGCACGCGGAGGCGGAAAATAACATGGAAGGTATTAACAACTCACTTCCTGAAACAAAAAAATATCCGCTTACAAAAGAAGGAGAAAAGCAGGCGGAGAAAGTGGCCGGGGTTTTGAAAGAAGCAAAAGTTGATTTTATTTTTAGTTCACCTCTTTTGCGCGCAAGGCAGACTGCCGAAGCGATATCTGAAAAGATTGGTATTGAGATAAAATTTGACGACAGGTTGAGAGAAATTGATTTGGGAGAGTTGAATAATCATCCGCACGCCGAATTACAGGAATTTTATCCCACCCAGGAATCGCGCGCGAAAAATACTGGGCATGGTGTTGAAAGCGGGGTTGATGTCAGGAAAAGAACGGAAGATTTTTTGGAGGAGATAAACGAAAAATATAAAAATAAAAATATCGTTATTGTTTCCCACGGCGATCCTCTTCAGATTTTATACGGCGCGGCGCAAGGAATTGATTTGTTTGATTCGCTTAAGGGCTGGTATCCGTTAAAAGGTTCTTTAAAACAAGTTTATTCAAAGCCGCTTGATTTACATCGGCCTTATATTGATGAAGTGGTTTTGGATTGTAAATGCGGCGGGAAAATGAAAAGAGTGCCGGAAGTGGCGGATTGTTGGTTTGATTCCGGCTCTATGCCGTTCGCGCAGTTTCATTATCCTTTTGAAAATAAAAAATTAATTGACGAAGAAAAATTATTTCCGGCCGATTTTATTTCCGAGGCCGTTGATCAAACTCGAGGTTGGTTTTACACTCTTTTGTCCGTGTCTACTTTGCTCGGCAGGGGGCCGTCGTTTAAAAATGTGATTTGTTTGGGGCATGTTTTGGATAAAAATGGGCAGAAAATGAGCAAGAGCCGTGGTAATGTCGTAGATCCGATGGAAATGATTAAAAAGTACGGGGCTGATACGGTGCGCTGGTATATGTATATTATAAATCAGCCGGGTGACCCCAAGCGCTTTGATGAAAAAGATTTAAAAGAGGCCAGAAAAATTTTTGTGACCCTGGCTAATGTTTTGGTTTTTTATAAAATGTTTACCCCGTTAGAAGTAGTTTCGCGGAGCGAAACGCAAGTTCTAACGGGGTTTGCCCTAGACAATGTTTTAGATAAATGGATTTTGGCTAATTTAAATTTGTTAATTAAAGAAATAACGGAAGGTTTAGAGAAATACGATGTTACCACGAGCGCTAGAAAAATTGGAGCTTTCATTTTAGATTTATCGCAGTGGTATCTGAGGAGGTCTAGGGAAAGATTCAAGGGAGATGACGGCGGGGCGCGAAAAACTTTGCGTAAGGTTTTGGTTGATTTAAGCAAGCTAATGGCGCCCTTCGCGCCGTTTATTGCCGAACATATTTATCAAGAATTAGGCGGGAGAGAACAATCGGTTCATTTGGAGCGTTGGCCGGAAGTTAGAAAAGAATTCATTGATGAAAAAATTTTGGAAGATATGAAAAAAGCAAGGCAGGATGTGTCGGTTGGTTTGGATTTAAGATTAAAAGCCGGCATCAATGTCCGCCAGCCGCTTGTTTTTTTTGAAACGCCGAATAAGTTTGGCGGAGATTTGCTGGAAGTGATAAAAGACGAACTCAATGTGAAAGAAGTAAAGGCGGGGAAGGAATACAAACTTGCCACTGATTTGACTCCCGAATTAGTTCAGGAGGGGCAGGCGCGCGAATTAATCCGCACCATTCAGGATTTGCGAAAGAGAAAAGGATTGGTACCAAAGGATGAAATTGATTTGTCGGTTGAAACAGATGAAGAGGGTGAAAAATTCATCAAAAAAGTTGAAAGCGAGCTCAAAAAAGCCGCCAATATAAAATCCATAAAATTTTCAGAAAATAACGGAGAAGAAATTAAAATTAACGAATTGCTTTTGAAATTGAAAATTGATAATTGAGCATTGAAAATTGTTGTATGTCTTATCGTGTCTACACAACCGAAGCTGTTATTTTGAAAAAAGCCGATATTGGCGAGGCGGATAAACTTTTTTCTTTTTTCACTAAAGATTTCGGCCGTCTTGAGATTAAGGCGCAAGGCGCGCGGTATCTTAAATCTAAATTAAGGTATCATTTATCAGGGCGGGCTATTTTGAAAATTTCTTTTGTCGGAAGCAACGGTGAATATTGGCGTTTGGTTGGCTGTAATGAGCAGATTGTTTTTGATAATATCAAGAATGATTTTTTAAAGACAAAATCCACGGAGAGGGTTTTGTCTTTTGTCGAAAGATTAATTCAGGGTCAGCAAAAAGATGAAAAATTATGGAACGCTCTGGTTGAGTCTTTTGTCCTTATTAATACAAGGAGTTTTGCCTGTTTTGACCTTAAAAAATTTGAACAAGAGATGTTCGCGAAATTTTTAGCTGAGCTTGGTTATGGCGGCGCAGACATAGAGAGTGCTCTTGAGAAAAGTATGTTATAATATGTAATCATGGAAGACAACAGCAGTTTAGAAAAACTAAAAAAGCGATTATATAAGGAAGGAGATAATGAATTGGAGAAAAGGACGGAAAGGCGGGAGACTTTTTCAGAAGGGGAAGGCATAAAATCTTATTGGAATAAACCAACTCGTCTTCGTGAAGATTTTAAGCAGACAATTAAATCTATGAAAAAGAAAACTAAATTTCCTTATTTTTGGCTCTTTTTATTGATTGGCGCCATAGCGCTCTTTTCTTTTGGCGGTCTTTATTTGTTGGGAGCGGGTATTTTCCCGGGCGCGAATGTTGTTTCCTCTCGTAATATTGATTTGGGTCTGGAGGGGCCTTCGTTGGTTAACGCCGGAGAATACAACAGGTGGTTTGTCAGTCTTACCAATAATAACGCCGCGACGCTGGAATTGTCCGACGTAATTTTAAAATACCCCGCCGGTTCTTTGGACGCGGATGGAGAAATTATAAAGGAACAGCGTTTTCCACTTGGCAAGGTTCGCTCCGGAGAGAACATCAGGCAAGGAGTCGGCTTTTTTGCGATGGGAGAGGAAGAAGAACTAAAAGAGATTGAAATAATTCTTGAGTATAGATTAGAAGGCTCAAACGCTATTTTTGCCAAATCCGAGCTAAGAGTAATAAAACTGTCCCGTTCTCCCGTCGGCATCTCTTTGCATTTTCCCAAAGAAACAGAAGCGGGCCAGGAATTATCTCTGGGTATTGAATATGTTTCAAACAGTGAAGTTGTTTTGAAAAATCTTTATCTTAAAATAGAGTATCCGCCGGGTTTTCGTTTTGTGGATTCTTCCTTGCCAGCCGTAGGGGGGAAAAACGAATGGGAGATCGGCGATTTAGCTCCGCGGGAACAGCACAGCCTGGAGGTCAAGGGAATATTGGAGGGGCAGGATCTTACGGAATTGGTTTTTCATGTTTCAATTGGCCGTAAAGACGAGAATAATGATTTTAATAATTTTAATTCGCAAACTGCCTCCGTTGTTTTGAAAAGATCGTTTCTTAATTTGAGTGTGTTGGTAAACGGTAAAGACGTTGATGTTATTTCAAGCGGTAAATCTTTGACGATTACTATCCCGTGGGAAAATGATTTACCTACGGAGGTGCGCAATGCGGTTATTAACGTAAAATTAACCGGTGAGGTGGTGGATTTTTATACCTTGAACGTTTCCCGGGGTTTTTATAGATCTTCTGATAACAGTATAATCTGGAATTTTTCCAGTTTTTCGGATTTGTCCTCGCTTAGCCCCGGAGAAACGGGGGAAGCGAAGTTTTCTTTTTCCTTGAAAGATGTTTTTTCAGTAGAGCAGCCGGAGGATAAAAATTTTTCTTTCGTGATTGAGGGTGAAATGACGGGAATAAGAATAAGCGAACAGGGAGACACTTCGGATATCAGAAGCACCTTTTCTAAAGAAGTGAAGATTGCCTCCCATGTTCAGTTGGTTTCAAGCGTTTTGCATTATTCCGGCCCTTTTTCAAACCAGGGCGCTGTGCCTCCCAAGGTGGGCGAACAAACCACCTATACTATTTCTTGGTCTGTTTCCAATTTTTATAATGACGTTTCGGCCGTGATTGTGCGGGCATCATTGCCGTCTTATATTTCTTGGCTGGATAAGGTTGATCCTGCGGGTGAAGATGTAACTTACAATGCTTCAACGGGCGAAGTTGTTTGGACTCCCGGATTGGTGGAGGCGGGTACCGGAATTTTAAGACCTGTTAAAACTTTTTCTTTTCAGGTTGCGCTGACGCCGGCTCTTAATCAGGTTGGCGATTCCCCTGTCTTATCTGATCGGCCTTCTTTTGAGGGGAAGGATTTGTTTACCGGCGTGGTTTTAAGAACAACCGGCGTTTTATTAAAAACCAATTCTATCCCGGAGGCACAATTCAATAATTATCTGGGAAAGGTGATAGAATAATGAATTATGAAATAAACAATTTAATGGACAAAATCGTGAGTCTGGCGAAAAGACGGGGTTTTGTGTATCCGGGTTCGGAGATTTACGGCGGTTTTGCCGGCGCTTGGGATTACGGCCCGCTTGGGGCGGAAATGCTTTACAACATAAAAGAGGCTTGGTGGAAAAATTTGTCAGCAGCAGAGAAGATATGTATGGCTTGGCAAGCACTATAATTATGCCGGAGTCTGTTTGGGCGGCATCAGGGCATTTGGAGAATTTTACCGACCCTTTGGATGGTAAAAAATTTAACACTATGTTTAAGTCGGAGGCCGGCGCGCGAAAGGGCGAAACAACGAACGTTTATCTGCGGCCGGAATTGGCTCAGGGGATGTTTGTGAATTTTAAAAACATTGTTGATTCTTTTCATCCCAATCTGCCGTTTGGTATTGCTCAAATCGGAAAATGTTTCAGAAACGAAATTTCTCCGCGCGATTTTCTTTTTAGGGTGAGAGAGTTTAATCTTATGGAATTTGAATATTTTATTTTAGAAAAGGAATGGGAAAAGCATTTTGAATATTGGAGAAAAGAAATGTGGGATTGGATTAAGGAAATAGGCATTAATAAAGATAAAGTTCATGAATCGGAAGTATCAAAAGAAGAATTGGCGCATTATTCAAAAAGAACGATTGATTTTGAGTTTGATTTTCCTTTTGGCAAAAAAGAACTTTACGGCCTTGCCTACCGCACTGATTATGATTTAGCAAATCATAAACTGAATTATTATGATGAAGAAACCAAGAAAACTTTTATCCCTCATGTGATTGAGCCAACCTTTGGGGCCGATAGAACAATGCTGGCTATTTTGACCGGCGCTTACGCCGAAGATGAACTTGGTGGAGAGAAAAGAGTTTTTTTGAAACTGAAACCGCGCATTGCGCCGGTAAAGGTTGCGGTGTTTCCGTTGTTAAAAAATAAAGCGAAGTTGGTGGAAAAGGCGAGAGAGGTTTATAAGATGATTAAAGTTGCGATTCCGCAATTAATGTTTGACGATAACGGCAATATCGGCAAGCGCTACAGAAGGCAGGATGAAATCGGCACTCCTTTTTGCGTTACCGTAGATTTTGAAACTCTGGAAAATGATACCGTTACCGTCCGCGGCCGCGACACCGGTGAACAGCAAAGAGTTGGCGCAAAAGAACTTTTGGAATATATTCGGGAGAGATTGAAATAAATTGAAATAAAACTCTTAAAATAAAAACAGACCGTACGCGGTCTGTTTTTTGATTTTTGTATAATTTCGTGTTAATTTTAGAATAATGATAAAGTTTCAGAAAAAGGTTTTGTCGAATGGGCTTCGGGTGATTGTCGCGCCCATGGAAAACACACAGGCGGTTACTTTGCTTGTGCTTGTCGGCGTTGGCTCCAGATATGAGACTAAAAAAATCAGCGGCATTTCTCATTTTTTGGAACACTTATTTTTTAAGGGTACTAAAAGTCGGCCTAAGTCCGGCCATGTTCATCGCGATTTGGATAAAATCGGAGCTATTCATAATGCTTTTACTTCAAAAGAAACCACGGGATTTTGGGTAAAATCTTCGGCCAAGGATTTTGATACGAGTTTAGACATAGTGTCCGATATTTTACTGGAGTCTCTTTTTAAAAAAGAAGAAATAGAAAAAGAACGAGGGGTAATTATTCAGGAAATCAGCATGTATGAGGACGAACCCATGAGAAAAGTGTGGGACGTGTTGGAAAGTTTAACTTACGGCGATCATCCTATCGGTTGGAGTATTGTCGGAGAAAAGGAAACAGTTTCTTCAATAAGACGCAGTGATATTATTGCGTATAAAAATAAAAATTATTTGTCTCAAAATATGGTGGTGGTTGTCGCGGGCGCCGTTGATTCTTTTGTCGCTTTTGAAAAAATCGGTAATGTTTTTAAGAAAATAAAAAAGGGTAAAAATAAGCGGGCGCTGAAGGCGAGAATCAGTCAAAAAAATCCTCGTGTAAAAATAATAAATAAACCGTCGGATCAGACTCATTTGGCTATGGCTGTGAGGGGTTATGATATGTATGACAAGAAAAGACACGCCTTGAATTTACTCGCGGTTATCCTTGGCGGGAACGCTTCTTCAAAACTTTTTGATGAAATAAGAGAAAAACTCGGTCTGGCTTATTATGTTTTCGCGAACTCCGACCAGTCCACGGATTGTGGCTATTTGGGTATTGGAATAGGCGTTTCTCATGATAATTCCGAGCGGGCCGTCAAAAAAACTTTTGAAATCCTGCGCGCCTTAAAGAAGGAGGTTCTTTCTCAAAACGAATTGAAGTTTGCCAAAAGTTTTTTGCGCGGGCAGATGGCTTTAAAAATGGAAACTACAGATGAGGTCGCCGCCTTTTGCGCTTCAAGAGAATTATTTTATAAAAAAATAGAACAACCGGAGGACATGCTGAAAAAGATTGAAAAAGTGACGGGAAGTGATATTCTAAAAATAACGAGGGAGCTCTTTGTTCCTTCAAGGATAAATATCAGCGCTATAGGTTTTGAGGAAAAAGTTCCTTCAAAGGAGTCTTTTTATAAGAAATTATTTTCCCGTTTGTAATTTTGTTTAATCAATGGCTGATTTATTGAAGAAAAAAATATTGGTGGAAATAACCGCGGGTACCATTGTGAAGGCGGTGCTTTTGCTTTTGCTTTTGGTTGTGCTTTATTATATTAAAGATGTTGTCGCGGTTGTTCTTTTTTCCATCGTTATTGCCTCCGCGATTGAACCTGCCGCCGTCTGGCTGGAAAAGAGAAAGATTCCCCGCGCCTTGGCGGTATTGTCTATTTATTTAATTGTTTTTTTTATTTTCGGTTCCCTCTTTTATCTGGTTTTACCCACTTTTCTTTCAGATTTGTCTCAATTCGTCAACGATTTTCCGACATATCTTAAAAACTCGGAAAGTCTGCGCTCTTTATACGGCATTTTGCCTTTTACTGGAGATGGTTCTTTTTCTTCTGTGGCGGAGGAAGTTTTATCCCGTCTGCAAAATCAACTAAGCAGTATTACTGTTGGTTTTTTCGCGGCCGCGACCAAGGTTTTTGGCGGAGTTTTATCTTTTTTTCTGATGATTGTTTTGTCTTTTTATCTTGCGGTTCAGAAAAACGGATTGGAAAACTTTCTAAGGATTGTTACTCCTGTTGAATATGAAAATTATATTCTCGGACTTTGGGAAAGGTCTCGCAAAAAGATAGGAAATTGGATGAAGGGTCAGGTGGTTTTGGGTATAGTGGTTGGAGTTTTGGTTTTTTTGGGTTTGAGTATTTTAAGAATAGAATACGCGCTTACTTTCGCGCTTCTTGCCGCGGTTTTTGAACTTATTCCTATCTTTGGTCCTATCTTGGCTTCTATTCCGGCTATTATCGTGGCGTTTTTCCAAAGTCCGACTTTGGCTTTGGCGGCCATCGGTCTTTACGTGATTATTCAGCAATTTGAGAATCATTTAATTTATCCTCTGGTTGTCAGAAAGATAATCGGTCTCCCGCCGATAATGGTGATTTTGGCGATTATAATCGGGGCGAAATTGGGGGGTTTTTTCGGGGTTCTTCTGGCGGTTCCCATGGCCACTGTTCTTCGGGAATTTTTGAATGATGCGGCGGCCAAAAAACACACGCTTTCTCAAAAATCCCGTTAGTGATCTAATCCTTGGGATTTTGCAACGGGTTAAAAAAAGAAAAAATAAGATTTATTCAAAGTTTATTAAATAACTTACGGAAATGTTAAAACATTTCCTATCACTAACGGGATGGAAAAATTTTACGTTACAACTGCCATTGATTACGTCAATGGCGCGCCTCATTTAGGCCATGCTTTGGAAAAGATTCAGGCCGATGTCATTGCCCGCTATCAGCGTATGTTTGGTGAAAAAGACGTCTATTTTTTGACCGGCACCGACGAGCATGGAATAAAAATCGTTCAGTCGGCCGAGGAAGCCGGCCGAAAAGTTGAAGACTTTGTCGATTTGAATGTTGAAAAGTTTAAAAAACTTTGCGCGGATTTGAATATTTCTTATAGCGATTTTATTCGCACTTCCGACAAAAAAAGGCATTGGCCCGTGGCGCGGAGTATCTGGAAAAAAATGGAAGAGGAGGGGGATATTTATAAATCAAAATATAAGGGATTTTATTGCGTCGGTTGCGAGGCCTTTATAACGGAGAAAGATTTGATTAACGGAAAATGCCCGTATCACGAATCTTTGGAGCCGGAGTTGATAGAGGAAGAAAATTATTTTTTTAAACTTTCAAAGTATGCCGCCGAGATTCGTAAAAAAATTGAGACGGATGAATTGTTAATTTTGCCGGAAGCCAGAAAAAACGAAGTTTTGGAAATACTTAAAGACGTGAAAGACATCAGTTGTTCCAGGCCGGCCGAGAAAGTGTGTAATTGGGGCGTGCCGGTGCCGGGCGATGAATCGCAAATTATGTACGTTTGGATAGAGGCCCTTACGAACTATTTACAGCCAAAAGATTTTTGGCCCGCTGATACGCATGTGATAGGAAAAGATATTCTCCGTTTTCACGCCGTTGTGTGGCCGGCGATGCTTTTGTCCGTCGGATTGGAATTGCCGAAAAAAATTTTTGCGCACGGATTTGTTTTATCGGGCGGTAAAAGAATGTCTAAAAGTTCGGGAAATGTTATTGACCCGTTTGAATTGATAGAAGAATATGGCGCTGACGCCCTGCGTTATTACCTGCTTCGG